>NZ_CP016359.1:875000-1135000 GCF_001951155.1 Christiangramia flava JLT2011 | reverse complement strand
GTCCTTTTAGCTTTCCTTCTTCATCTTTCACGAATTCTTTGGTTTGAATGCTCCAGTTTCTTTCAACTCCCTCTTCATGGGAAGAGCTGGTTTTCAATGTGAAAGGCCAGTAAGGCCAAGGGTTTTCGTTGGTTCTGGCTTCAGAAGGCATTGGAAGAATTTCAAAATTTGTCACTGATTTGGCTCCGTGTCTGTTGGAAGTTCCCACGCAATCTGAACCGGTATCTCCACCACCAATCACGATCACGTTTTTCCCTTTTGCAGAAAGTCTTTCTGCTACTTCATGTAGCCCGTCAACCGCTTCATTATTATGTTTTAAGAATTCCATGGCCTGAATGACTCCTTCACTGTCAGATCCCGGAATCGGCAAATTCCTTCGTTGGGTTGCTCCACCACACAAAACGATCGCATCAAATTTCTTTAATTTTTCGCTCTCATAGTTTTTACCAACTTCGGTATTTGTTTGAAAAGTGATTCCTTCTTCTTCCATGATGTGCAATCGGCGGTCAATTACATGCTTTTCCATTTTGAAGTCTGGAATGCCATATCGCAGCAAACCACCAACCTTCGCATCTCTTTCGAAAACCGTAACCTGGTGACCAGCGCGATTCAACTGCTGTGCGGCGGCCAATCCTGCGGGTCCCGATCCAATAACTGCAACGGTTTTCCCGGTACGGTGTTTTGGAGGCTCCGGTTGGATCCAACCTTCCTGAAAACCTCTTTCCACGATATATTTCTCGATCATTTCAATAGAAACAGGCGGTTCGATAATACCAAGCACGCAAGCTGATTCACAGGGAGCGGGGCATAGCCTTCCGGTAAACTCCGGAAAGTTATTGGTGGCATGAAGAATTTTAAGGGCCTTTTGCCACTCGTTTCGGTAAACCGCATGATTGAAATCGGGGATCAAATTACCCAACGGGCAACCGCTATGGCAAAAAGGAATCCCGCAATCCATACAGCGTCCTCCTTGTTTATTCAATTCTTCGGTTGAAGGAGATTTGGTAAACTCCTGATAGTTCTTGACCCGATCTTCAACTTTTTCTTTGTCTTCTTCTGCTCTGTCGTATTCTAAAAATCCTCTTAACTGACCCATTTTTTAAGCTGTTTTAAGATCTGCGTGTTCTTCTTTCTGTTTTTCGGCTTCCATTTTCTGAAGTGCCTTTTTGTATTCTGTTGGCATCACTTTGATGAATGCCCTGGAATTTTCTTCCCAGTTTTCCAGGATTTCCCTGGCCACCTCGCTATCGGTGTACTGGTAATGTTTTACGATCATTTCTTCCAGTTCCTGAAGATTTTCATCTGAAGGAGCTTCCAGTTCGATCATTTCCATATTGAAATTGTTACGGTCTATCGAATTGTCGGGATCAAAAATATAAGCCGTTCCTCCGCTCATTCCGGCGGCGAAATTCCTCCCTATTTTCCCTAGTATCACTGCGATTCCGCCGGTCATATATTCACAACCGTGATCACCAATTCCTTCAATGACGGCTTTGGCACCAGAATTTCTAACACAGAAACGTTCACCTCCAATACCATTGATATAGGCTTCGCCGGTAATTGCTCCGTATAGCGCCACATTCCCGATAATGATGTTTTCATTTGATTTAAAGGTGGCTTCCTTCGGTTTTCTGATAGAGAGAATAGCTCCGGAAAGTCCTTTTCCGAAGTAGTCATTCGAATTTCCTTCAATATTTAAGTTAAGACCCCTTGCAGCGAAAGCTCCGAAACTCTGTCCGGCAGAACCGGTAAAATTCAGTGTGAGCGTATTATCTGGTAATCCTTTTGCTCCGTGGATCTTTGAAATTTCATTACTAATGATGGCTCCGGTGGTCCGGTTCACATTCTGAATGGGATAGTTGAGCGTGATCGGTTCCTTACGGTAAATCGCCGGGTGAGCCTGTTTCAGAATTTCAAAATCCAGCACACCTTCCAGGTTGTGGAGCTGTTTTTCAGTATTAGAAAGCGGTACACCATCCTTGATATTCGGTTTATGCAGAATATTGGAAAGGTCGATTCCCTGAGCTTTATAGTGCTTGATCGCCCGATTCATATCCAGTTTCTGGCTCTGTCCCACCATTTCAGCTACACTTCTGAAGCCAAGCTGGGCCATAATTTGTCTCATTTCCTGGGCGATGAAATACATGAAATTGATCACGTTTTCCGGGGTTCCCTTGAAATTCTTTCTTAATTCAGGATCCTGTGTGGCAATACCTACGGGGCAGGTGTTCAGGTGGCACGCACGCATCATGATACAGCCGGAAGCTACCAGGGGAGCGGTAGAAAAACCAAATTCCTCGGCGCCCAGCAAACAGGCGATCGCTACGTCGCGACCGGTCTTTAACTGGCCGTCGCATTCAACTACGATCCTGCTTCGAAGGTTGTTCAGTAATAAAGTTTGCTGTGCTTCCGCAATTCCCAGTTCCCAAGGCAAACCGGCGTGGCGCAGGGAAGTAAGTGGAGAGGCTCCTGTTCCGCCGTCATATCCGGAGATCAGCACTACATCGGCTTTTGCTTTTGCCACACCCGCGGCAATGGTTCCTACGCCTACTTTAGAAACCAGTTTTACATTAATCCTGGCTTCGCGGTTGGCATTTTTCAAATCAAAGATCAGTTGCGCCAAATCTTCAATAGAATAAATATCGTGGTGCGGAGGCGGAGAAATCAATCCAACATAAGGAGTGGAGTTCCGCGTTTTGGCAATTTCGGGATTTACTTTCGGGCCAGGCAATTGTCCGCCTTCACCCGGTTTCGCTCCCTGTGCCATCTTGATCTGGATCTCGCGGGCATTCGAAAGGTAATCAATGCTTACACCAAATCTACCGGAAGCGACCTGTTTAATGGCTGAATTTCGCCAGTTTCCGTTAATATCTTTCTGGAATCGCCCGGCATCTTCGCCGCCTTCACCGGAATTGCTCTTACCCTTGATCCGGTTCATGGCGATGGCCAGATTTTCGTGAGCTTCTTTGCTGATGGAACCAAAAGACATGGCACCAGTCTTAAAGCGTTTCACGATCTCGGTCCACGGTTCCACTTCTTCCAGCGGGATCGGGTTGAGATCTTTGAATTTGAACATTCCCCTGATCGTCATCAAATTTTCATTCTGTTCGTTGATGATCTTGGAATATTCCGAATAAGTTTCAAAGCTATTCTGTCTTACGGCCTGCTGTAACTTGGCAACGCTGGCAGGATTGAAAACGTGGCGTTCGCCATTTCTTCTCCAGCGGTAATCTCCACCCATTTCCAGATCTAGATCGGTATCGGTTTCCGGCGGAAAGAACGCGTGTTTGTATCGCTTCTGAATTTCTTTTTCAATTTCGTAGAGTCCGATTCCCTCAATTCTGGTTGGCGTATTACAGAAATATTTGTCGACAAATTTTTTATTAAGTCCAAGAATTTCAAAGATCTGCGAACCGCGATAGGATAGCAGGGTTGAAATTCCAATTTTGTTCATGATCTTCACAATACCTTTTCCGATGGCCACATTAAAGTTTTCTACGGCTTCTTCCGGATCTTCAACAGGAATCTGCTTTTCTTTTACCAACTGGTAGATCACTTCATTTACCATGTATGGGTTGATCGCGCTGGCACCATAGCCAAAAAGTGCAGCGAAATGATGCGGTTCCCGGGGCTCGGCTGATTCGATCACAATTCCGAAGGAAGAGCGACGATTGTAATCTTTCACACGGTGGTGAACAAAGGAACAGGCTAGCAATGAAGGGATTGGCGCCAGTTTAGGGTTCACATTCCTGTCTGAAAGAATGATGACGTTGCAGCCATCGTCTACCGCGTCGTTGATCTCGTAGATCATGGCTTCCAGGCGATCTTCCAGGCCATTCATTCCTTTATCGGCCTCGTAAAGCATGGAAATGGAACGCGCCTTGAATCCTGGCTGGTCGATGTATTTTATTTTATCAAGATCTTCATTGGAAATAACCGGGTTCTGAATCTTCAGTTTACGGCATTGTTCCGGGATAATGTCAAAAAGGTTCAGGTCTTCTCCAACCGGAAGGCTGATATCTGTCACGATCTCTTCCCTGATCCCATCCAGCGGTGGATTGGTCACCTGAGCGAATAACTGCTTAAAATAATTGAACAGCAGCTGCGGTTTATGAGAAAGCACGGCTAGTGGAATATCTGTTCCCATAGAGCCGATGGCTTCCTTTCCGTTGGCAGCCATAGGGGAAATGATGGTCGTAATATCTTCGTAGGTGTAGCCGAATAACTTCAGCCGGGTTAAATATTCTTCTTTTTCAATAGGGGTCTGGTTGCCGGTATACGGAACATCTGCCAAAGCCAGAAGGTTTTCATCCAGCCATTCCTGGTAAGGTCTTTTGGAAACGATGCTTTCTTTTACTTCCTCATCTTCCACAATTCGGCCTTCGTTCATATCTACCAGGAACATTCTTCCGGGCTCCAATCGGCCATGCTTCAGAACGTTTTCGGGTTTAATATCCAGTACTCCGGTTTCCGAAGACATCACCACGTACCCATCTTTTGTCACGGTGTAGCGGGAAGGTCTTAAACCGTTACGATCCAGGAGCGCCCCAATATAATTCCCATCAGTAAAAGGAATAGAGGCTGGACCGTCCCAGGGCTCCATAATACAGGCATTGTAAGCGTAGAAAGCTTTTTTCTTTTCATCCATGGAAGGATTCTTTTCCCAGGCTTCAGGTACCATCATCATAATTGCCTCCGGAAGCGATCTTCCTGTTTGAAGCAGCATTTCAAGCGCCATATCCATGGAAGCAGAATCTGATTTTCCTTCCATGGTAATCGGAACAATTTTCTTCAGGTCCTGGCCGAAAAGTTCACTTTCAAAAAGCTCTTCTCGCGCACGCATCCTGCTTAAATTTCCGCGAAGCGTATTAATTTCTCCATTATGGCACATGTAGCGGAAAGGCTGTGCGAGGTCCCAGGTTGGAAAAGTGTTCGTGGAAAAGCGCTGGTGCACGAGCGCCAGTTTGGTGATCACATCAGGATCGTTCAGGTCTTTATAGTATTCGTTGATATCCTGAGGCATCAACAGCCCTTTATAGATAATGGTATTGGTTGAAAGACTGGAAAAATAGAAATAATCGCTTTGTGCAAGCCCAGAACTTTCGATGGCGTGTTCAGCGATCTTTCGAGCGGCGTAAAGCTTGGCGTTGAAATGCTGGTCATCGAGCTTTTCTGGTCGAGCGATAAAAACCTGTTCTACGGCGGGTTCTGATTTGCTGGCCATCTTTCCGAGGCACGAACGGTTCACGGGTACTTTTCGCCATCCTAAAATCTCCAGTTGCTGGTTATTGACCTCTTCTTCAAATAGTTTCTTACAAAGATCGGCCTGGTTGGCATTTCTTGGAAGGAAAAGCATTCCTACTGCATACTCGCGGAATTCAGGGATCTCAAAATCACAGACCTTCTTAAAAAAGTTATGTGGCACTTCGATCAAAATACCTGCGCCATCACCGGTTTTTCCGTCGGCACTTACCGCTCCGCGATGCTCCAGGCGAATCAGAATATCGATTGCCTTGTGAATGATCTGGTTGGTTCGTTCACCGTTAAGATTGCAGATAAATCCTGCGCCACAATTATCTCTTTCAAAATCCGGGGAATACAGCCCCTGAGCTTTCATTTTCATACCTAGTCCTTCAAAGTTATTCTCCCGAAATTACAGAAATCACACTTAATTAAGAAAACATTAGCATGCTTTCAGTTAAAAATTAATGGGTTGCTAATGAGAGTTTAAATTTTTGGTGAAAATTCAAAATATTCGGCTGATTTTGTCAAATTGATAATATTCAGAAGTAAACCACGCTGCACTAAGGGTTATCCCTTAATTTTGGACGTTATTAACTTTTTTAGGGAAAATTTAAATAGAAAGATATAATTTTAACTCATTGAAATTCAGTCCCTAAAAGCTGAATTATCCTAAAACATTTTACTCTTCTAGTTCCCCCCGCATAGAGATGCGTACGTGGTTTTTGCAAGAACCGCGATTGTGAGCCCCTTTCAGAATCATTTCAACTAAACTTTTGCAGCGGCATTATTCTGACAGCAGAAAGGCCAAAGCTCACTCCAAATTCTTCCCGCATACTTCCTGGTTATGGGTTTTCTAACCTTTAAACTTTGAATTATGAAAAAAATTACTTTCTGGACTCAGTTAGGGAGATTCAGTTTTTCGTTCAGAATTAAAGTTCTTGTTTCGGCATTAACCTTTCTGTTGTTCTCCTTTTCAGTTCATGCACAACATCCGTATGGTTTTATGGATGGTAATGTGATGAATGACAATGGCCAGCTTGACTGGCAGGACGTTTATAATAACTCCGGTTTGCCGGCTGGAAGCATTTCTACCGGTATACAGTTTGATGTAATGAATCCGGATGACATATTTACCGGAGGTTCAACCAAAGATCACCTTCCCATTTCTGGATGGTTCAATAAGTTCCAGGATGCGAGTTCCAGTGATAAAACCAACATTCTGCAGGCAGGAGCGATTTTGATAGATGGTAAGATTTATTTTTTCGGTAACAGGTTTTCAAATGAAGGAGCTACTAATATCGGTTTCTGGTTTTTCCAGGATGATGTCAATGTGCTTAATGGTACATTTGAAGGAGATCACCAGGTTGGAGATATTCTTGTAGTTGCAGAAATTTCGAATGGAGGAGCTGTTGGAAAGATTGCGGCCTATGAATGGAGAGGAAACGAGGCTAATGGCGGAACCATTCCCAGTTCGGAAAAAAGTTTGATCAAAATAGTAGATGAAGATCACCCTCAGCCAAACGTCCTAGCTGCAATAGTTAATAGTGTCGATCAGCCTACTCCCTGGAGTTATCAGGGTAAAGGGGAACCTGACCCAAATGTGATGCCTCCGATCAGCTTTTTCGAAGGGTTCATTAATATTGCAGGGCTTAATCTAACCAATGCCTGTTTTTCCTCATTTTTAGTTGAAACCCGTTCTTCATTTTCAATCAATGCGATTCTGGAAGATTTCATAGGCTCGAATTTTAATGTGCAGCCGCTGGTTTCTATTGATGATATAACAGATTGTGATACAGAATTTCCTAAAGAGCTTACGGCTCAGGTTACTGGTGGTATCGGGCCATTTACTTTTCAATGGAAGAAAGATGGTACAACTTTGGGAGGTGAAAGTTCTTCAAGCATTAGTGTGACTGAAGCAGGTACCTACTCGGTTATAGTGACCGGAAATGGAATAGGTGGTCTAGGCACATGTGATTCTGAAGCGGACACGGCAGAAATTACGATTCTGGAAAGTCCTGAAATTGTTACGACGCCGTTAGAAGCTTGCGAGGTTGGAGCTACAGCTAAAGCGACCTTTACCTTGGAAGACGGAGTTACTGATAGTGGTGGAGGATCACTTCAGTTTTATTCAGATTCCGGTTATACGACTTTGATCAGTGATGCTGATAATGTTACTTCAGGTACACAATACTTAACTGGTAGTGCGACAATATATGTTAGAAGTACTAATGAAGCTGAATGTGTAGGAGAATCTAGCTTTAGCATTTCCGTTAATTTAAACCCAAGTCCTTCAGTAGGGGACCAGGCTGCCTGTGATGGCGATACCAATGTGGTATTCAGCACAGCTTCTGTTGCTGGCTACTCATATCAATGGTATGTTGATACCGGTTCTGGTTATACAGAACTGGGTGGTGAAACTGGCAATTCATTAACCCTTGCTTCCGTGGCTCTGGCAATGAATGGCAACAAGTATAAAGTGATCGCTACTGATGAAAATAATGCAACCAATTGTACCGGGGAAGACTTCGGAACACTGACCGTCAACGCAAATCCAACACCTTCAGTAGGAGATCAGGCTGCCTGTGATGGAGATACCAATGTGGTATTCAGCACAGCTTCTGTTGCTGGCTACTCATATCAGTGGTATGTTGATACCGGTTCTGGTTATACAGAACTGGGTGGTGAAACTGGCAATTCATTAACCCTTGCTTCCGTGGCTCTGGCAATGAATGGCAACAAGTATAAAGTGATCGCTACTGATGAAAATAATGCAACCAATTGTACCGGGGAAGACTTCGGAACACTGACCGTCAACGCAAATCCAAGCCCTTCAGTAGGAGATCAGGCTGCCTGTGATGGTGATACCAATGTGGTATTCAGCACAGCTTCTGTTGCTGGCTACTCATATCAGTGGTATGTTGATACCGGTTCTGGTTATACAGAACTGGGTGGTGAAACTGGCAATTCACTAACACTTACTTCCGTGGCTCTGGCAATGAATGGCAACAAGTATAAAGTGATCGCTACTGATGAAAATAATGCAACCAATTGTACCGGGGAAGACTTCGGGACACTGACGGTCAACGCAAATCCAAGCCCTTCAGTAGGAGATCAGGCTGCCTGTGATGGTGATACCAATGTGGTATTCAGCACAGCTTCTGTTGCTGGCTACTCATATCAGTGGTATGTTGATACCGGTTCTGGTTATACAGAACTGGGTGGTGAAACTGGTAATTCATTAACCCTTGCTTCCGTGGCTCTGGCAATGGATGGCAATAAGTATAAAGTGATCGCTACTGATGAAAATAATGCAACCAATTGTACCGGGGAAGACTTCGGAACACTGACGGTCAACGCAAATCCAAGCCCTTCAGTAGGAGATCAGGCTGCCTGTGATGGTGATACCAATGTGGTATTCAGCACAGCTTCTGTTGCTGGCTACTCATATCAGTGGTATGTTGATACCGGTTCTGGTTATACAGAACTGGGTGGTGAAACTGGTAATTCATTAACCCTTGCTTCCGTGGCTCTGGCAATGAATGGCAACAAGTATAAAGTGATCGCTACTGATGAAAATAATGCAACCAATTGTACCGGGGAAGACTTCGGAACACTGACCGTCAACGCAAATCCAAGCCCTTCAGTAGGAGATCAGGCTGCCTGTGATGGTGATACCAATGTGGTATTCAGCACAGCTTCTGTTGCTGGCTACTCATATCAGTGGTATGTTGATACCGGTTCTGGTTATACAGAACTGGGTGGTGAAACTGGCAATTCACTAACACTTACTTCCGTGGCTCTGGCAATGAATGGCAACAAGTATAAAGTGATCGCTACTGATGAAAATAATGCAACCAATTGTACCGGGGAAGACTTCGGGACACTGACGGTCAACGCAAATCCAAGCCCTTCAGTAGGAGATCAGGCTGCCTGTGATGGTGATACCAATGTGGTATTCAGCACAGCTTCTGTTGCTGGCTACTCATATCAGTGGTATGTTGATACCGGTTCTGGTTATACAGAACTGGGTGGTGAAACTGGTAATTCATTAACCCTTGCTTCCGTGGCTCTGGCAATGGATGGCAATAAGTATAAAGTGATCGCTACTGATGAAAATAATGCAACCAATTGTACCGGGGAAGACTTCGGAACACTGACGGTCAACGCAAATCCAAGCCCTTCAGTAGGAGATCAGGCTGCCTGTGATGGTGATACCAATGTGGTATTCAGCACAGCTTCTGTTGCTGGCTACTCATATCAGTGGTATGTTGATACCGGTTCTGGTTATACAGAACTGGGTGGTGAAACTGGTAATTCATTAACCCTTGCTTCCGTGGCTCTGGCAATGAATGGCAACAAGTATAAAGTGATCGCTACTGATGAAAATAATGCAACCAATTGTACCGGGGAAGACTTCGGAACACTGACGGTCAACGCAAATCCAAGCCCTTCAGTAGGAGATCAGGCTGCCTGTGATGGTGATACCAATGTGGTATTCAGCACAGCTTCTGTTGCTGGCTACTCATATCAGTGGTATGTTGATACCGGTTCTGGTTATACAGAACTGGGTGGTGAAACTGGCAATTCACTAACACTTACTTCCGTCGCTCTGGCAATGAACGGAAACAAATATAAAGTGATCGCTACCGATGAAAATAACTCGACCAATTGTACCGGGGAAGACTTCGGGACATTAACTGTAAGTCCATTGCCAACAATTACGTTGAACGTGCCATTCCTTGATTGTTTTGGGGATACGCCTTCAGTAGCGGTTCTTGAGCCGGCTGATAAATCAAATTTGGAATTCAAGGTCGTTAGAAGTGGAGATGATCCTTCTGCACAGGAATTTGAAGAATATGTAGGTCCGTTCTATGATCTTATCGCAGACTCCGATTACACCATAATCGTGAGAAACGTGAATACATTATGTATTAATTCTTATGATTTCAGAACGCCAAGTTTGATAGATGATCCTATCGACCCGGTATTTGAAGAGATTCCAGTTTCTTGCGTAACCGGGACTGGAGGTATTTCTATACCTGGTGAAATCGGGGAGGATCCTTTTAATTACTTTTATTATTTAGCATTAGCTTCAGATTTTGATCCTGAGAATCCTATTTATGAACCATATCCAGAGGGTGGTTTTACTGGCCTGTATCCGGGAGATTATTTGATCAAAGTGGTGAACAGTACATATTGCGATGTCGGTACATTCCCGTTCTCTATTCAGCAGCCTGAATGTATGAGTTGTGAAACAGCTTTTGCTAAACTGGAAGATGATCTTAATTCTTACTGCTTTATTGATGAGCGACCTGAAGGATATGATTTCTCTCTGGATTTCAATGCGAATAGATGGGGATGGACCAATTTCATGGAAACTTCTGATTTTACTGAGGAAAACGGTTATACTATTACGTTAGATCTTTATGCCGGAGCAGGACAGTGTGATACCAGTAAAGAAGAACTGGCAGGATATGTTGAAGTTTATTATAATGAAGGTTCGGTAAATATTTCTTACCATACGGTTGCTGGCTACTGGATTGAGGGTGTTCACACTTATGTAGGGGAAGAACCTTATATGTGGCATCAAAAAGGTAAAAAGAATCCACCAGAGTATACCGTGGCACCGGGTCAATATCCGTTCAATTCTAACGGTTCCCTGGATTATAATTACGATACAAGCGTTAGTCCTATAACTCTTGGTGGTGTTGAAGCATTTTATGTGATCGCGCATGCTGATGTTTGTAAAGCGCTAACCTCGGAATATAATGATAAGTTACTGGCTGAAGCCCAGGATCAATATATCCAGTTGAACAGAAGGAATAATACAATAATCTATTCTCCTAAAATCGCTGGTGGTAAAACCCAGGAAGACCTGGCAAAAGCTTCGCCTGAGAATATAGAATCGCTGGAAGTTTCCAGGGAACCAAAATTTGATGCCTATCCCGTGCCGTTTAGAGACAATCTGAATATCGGCTACAAGTTCGATTATACTTCAGATGTGACCATCCAGATCTTTAATATGAACGGTCAGCTGCTTAAAACCTATCAGGAGAAAAATGTGAATGCCAGCGATGTGTCGCAGCTTCATATAGACTTCGAAAGAAGAAGTAGTGCGGTGTATATCGTACGGATGATTACTGACCGCGAGGTCTTCACAAGAAAAATTATTTCTGATAAATAATTTGATATAGCCAACTAAAAACCGAAGAGCCGCTCAATTTTGAGCGGCTCTTTATTTGGTAAATACTGGTTCTAATATTACGATTTTAAAATACTTCTGGAGATCACGATTTTCTGAATTTCAGAAGTGCCTTCATAGATCTGTGTGATCTTGGCATCACGCATTAAACGCTCTACGTGGTATTCCTTTACGTAGCCGTTTCCGCCGTGAACCTGAACCGCTTCCACAGTCACATCCATAGCGGTTTGAGAAGCATGTAATTTCGCCATAGCGCCGGAAAGGTCATAATTTTCACCCTGGTCTTTATCCCAGGCGGCTTTCATTACCAGGTGGCGGGCTGCTTCGATCTGGGTGTGCATATCAGCCAGTTTGAAGGCGATTGCCTGGTGGTTGCAAATTTCAGTTCCAAAAGCTTTACGTTGTTTGGAATATTCTTTTGCCAGCTCGTACGCGCCAGCGGCGATTCCCAAAGCCTGAGCCGCGATTCCAATACGTCCTCCAGAAAGCGTTTTCATGGCAAACTTAAAGCCGAAGCCATCTTCGCCAATGCGATTTTCCTTAGGAACCTTTACATCATTGAAATTCAGGGAATGCGTATCACTTCCACGAATACCCAGTTTTTGCTCTTTTGGGCCAATTTCAAAACCTTCCCATCCCTTTTCAACGATAAAAGCGTTGATTCCTTTATGTTTCTTCTCCTTATCGGTTTGAGCGATCACCAGGTAAAAATCAGCAGAATTCCCATTGGTGATCCAGTTTTTTGTTCCGTTCAGAATATAATGGTCGCCTTTGTCGATCGCCGTAGTTCGCTGTGAAGTCGCGTCACTTCCGGCTTCCGGCTCAGAAAGACAAAAAGCGCCCAGTTTTTCACCGGTCGTTAATTTCGAAAGGTATTTCTGTTTTTGCTCTTCGGAACCATACGTATCAAGTCCCCAGCAAACCAGTGAATTGTTGACCGACATTACTACCGAAGCAGACGCATCGATCTTGGAAATTTCTTCCATTGCCAAAACATAGGAAATGGTGTCCATTCCACCACCGCCATATTCCGGAGAAGCCATCATTCCCAGAAAGCCCAATTCTCCCATTTTCTTGATCTGCTCAGCAGGAAATTCCTGCTTTTCATCTCGTTCTATCACGCCGGGAAGTAATTCGGTTTTTGCAAAGTCGCGGGCGGCGTCCCGTATCATGAGGTGTTCTTCGGTAAGTTTGAAATCCATACTCAATAAAGAATTTATAAAAAACTGATTTTTGGAGGCCAAAGATAGCTTTTTGGTACCTATTTTTCAATTGATATTGAGTATTTTTACGAATATGAAAAAAAATGAATTCAGGCTTGTGGGGGTCATGTCGGGTACCTCGCTGGATGGTATCGATCTGGTTTTTACTGAAATTGATTTAGAAGAACCCATTAGCTATAAAATAATACATGCTGAAACGGTTGCCTATACTGAAAAATGGCAAAGTTCCCTTGAAAATGCGATAAAACTGGAGCCGGCCGAGCTAAACGATTTGGATTACCGGTATACCGAATATTTATCGGGGGTGATCAACACCTTCATTAAAAAGTACGAGATCGATCTGGTAGATGCCGTTTGCAGTCACGGCCATACGGTAAAACATCGCCCGAAGGAAGGCATCACGTTCCAGATCGGGAATTTGCCCGAGCTGGCCAGACTCACTGGTATTCCGGTAGTTTGTGATTTTCGGGTTCAGGACGTGGAGCTCGGCGGGCAGGGAGCGCCTCTGGTTCCTATAGGAGATCGCCTGTTTTTCAGTGATCATCAATATTGTATGAATTTGGGCGGGTTTGCGAACATTTCAATGGAAAAGGATTCCCGGCGCCTGGCATTTGATATTTGTCCGGTTAACACGGTACTGAATTTTTTCACGCGGAAAATCGGAAGGGATTATGACGAAAATGGGAATATGGCTGCTTCAGGAGAAGTGAATGAGGAGTTGCTTCAGCATTTGAACGCGTTGAGCTTTTACAAAAAAGAGGCTCCGAAATCCCTGGGTATCGAATGGGTGAACTGCGAGGTAATCCCTTTAATAGAAAAGTTTTCGCTCGAAATTCCAGATATTCTCAGCACCTTCTGTGTTCACGTGGCACAGCAAACCGCGAATGTGCTGGATAATGATCCTAATTCGTCGGTTTTGCTGACCGGTGGGGGCGTGTATAATGAATTCTTGATCGGTCAGTTCAGAAAATATTCAAAATGTGAATTTCTAATACCGGATGCTCAGCTGGTCGAATTCAAGGAAGCACTTATTTTCGCCTTGCTTGGCGCCCTGAAACTCCGCGGCGAAGTCAACGTATTACAGTCGGTTACCGGTGCACGGATGGATCACTCTTCCGGCCGGATCTACGAACCCTGAAAATTTTTCAAAATTCGGAATAGCCCCTTATCGATTTTTTATATTTGCTGCAAAACAGAGCATAAATGAAAGAATTACTCAAAGTATACGAAAATAAAGAGCCTGAAATTGTCTTTCACTGGAAAGATTCTGAAACCGAAGCCGAGGGCTGGACAGTGATCAATTCGCTGCGCGGTGGAGCTGCCGGTGGTGGTACAAGAATGAGACAGGGACTGGATATGAACGAGGTTTTATCGCTTGCTAAAACGATGGAAGTGAAATTTACCGTTTCCGGGCCTCCTATTGGTGGTGCAAAATCTGGTATCAACTTCGATCCGGCCGATCCTCGAAAAAAAGGTGTGCTGGAAAGATGGTACAAAGCGGTTTCTCCACTTCTGAAAAGTTACTACGGAACGGGTGGTGATTTGAATGTAGATGAGATTAATGAAGTGATCCCGATCACCGAAGATTGTGGAGTATGGCACCCGCAGGAAGGCGTTTTCAATGGGCATTTTAAGCCAACGGAAGCCGATAAGATCAACCGGATTGGGCAATTGCGACAGGGTGTGATCAAAGTTCTTGAAAACCCCAATTTTTCACCCGATGTAACCCGTAAATATACTGTTGCCGATATGATTACCGGTTACGGCGTGGCTGAAGCTGTGCATCATTATTATAATATTTACGGCGGAAAGATTGAGGGAAAGAAGGCGATCGTTCAGGGCTTCGGAAATGTAGGTTCCGCAGCGGCTTATTACCTGGCACAGCTTGGGGCGAAGATCGTTGGGATCATCGACCGCAACGGTGGGCTCATCAACGAGGAAGGCTTCAGTTTTGAAGAGATCAAGCAATTATTTCTTCAGAAGGAAGGTAACACGCTTCGTCATGATGATATGATGCCTTTTGATGAGATCAATGAAAAGATCTGGAAACTGGATGCGGAAATTTTTGCACCTTGCGCTGCTTCCAGATTGATCTCCCAGGAACAGATAGACGCGATGATCAATACCAACCTCGAAGTGATCTCCTGTGGTGCGAACGTACCATTTGCTGATAAAGAGATTTTCTTCGGCCCCATCATGGAACATACCGATAGTCGCGTAAGCCTGATCCCAGATTTTATTTCCAACTCCGGGATGGCGCGAGTTTTCGCTTATTTCATGGAGCGAAGAGTGCAGATGACAGATGAAGCGATCTTCAACGATACGTCTATGACTATTAAGAACGCGATCCAGAATACTTTCGATAATAATAGTAGCAAACAAAATATCAGTAAATCGGCTTTCGAAGTGGCTCTTAAACAACTTGTTTAAAACATTGTGCATACATTATGGAGCGCCTTTGTAAATAAAGCTTGCTGATTATTTAAATTTGGTTTACAATTAAAATCAAGTTAGCACGTTACATTAAAAAACCTTTAAATACCTATGCTATACGTTTTTCAGCAGGACGGCCTTGCAGATGCTGCCCAGAATGCAGAGCCGGTCGTGGAAGAAAAAACACTATCATTATTTGACCTGATGTTTAGTGGAGGCCTCGGTGGCCAAATCATCATTGTTATTCTATTTGTGCTTCTTTTTGTAGCGGTCTATATTTATTTTGAAAGACTGTTCGCGATCAAGGCAGCGAGTAGGGTTGACAAGAATTTCATGCTGCAAATTAAAGACAGCGTTCAGAATGGAAATATCGAATCGGCTAAGATTCGTTGCGCTCAAAGCGACTCGCCTGTGGCCCGTCTAACCGAAAAAGGGATTTCCCGAATTGGAAGTCCGTTGGAAGATATCAATACTGCTATCGAAAATGCTGGCAGACTGGAAGTTTACAAGTTGGAGAAAAACGTAAGTATCTTGGCAACTATCGCCGGTGCTGCGCCAATGATTGGGTTCCTGGGAACGGTAATTGGTATGGTGCTTGCTTTCCATGAACTGGCAACAAGCAGTGGCCAGGCACAGATGGGAGCGTTGGCAGAAGGTATTTATACCGCGATGACTACAACCGTTGCCGGTCTGGTAGTGGGTATTATTGCTTATATAGGTTATAACCATTTGGTAGTGAAAACCGATAAAGTGGTGCATCAGATGGAAGCGACTGCGGTTGATTTCCTTGACCTGTTAAACGAGCCTGCTTAATATGAATTTAAGAGGAAGAAATAAAATAAGTCCGGAATTCAGCATGAGTTCGATGACCGATGTAGTATTTCTACTGCTCATCTTTTTCATGCTGACTTCTCCGGTTATCACCCCGGAAGCACTGGATTTGATCCTTCCGAAGGCAAAAGGTAAAACTACCAACAAGCAAACGCTTTCAGTAAGTATTACCAAAGACCTTCAGGTTTATATCAATAGTGATAGGATTAGCAATAGTGCTTTGGAAGGAGAATTGAAGAAAAGACTTGCCGGAGAGGAGAATCCAACGATCATCCTCAGGGCAGAAGAAGGAGTGCCGATTGAAAAAGCGGTTAACGTAATGGATATTGCGAACCGAAATAGTTACAAAATTGTATTGGCTGTAAAACCAGAATAAGATGGCGATGCTGGAAACAAAACATGAGAAGAAATCATTCACGATCACCGTGGTCATTCACGTGATCCTGATCCTTCTTTTGATATTTTTCGGCTTAACTTATTTAGATCCGCCACCAGAAAGTGGTATCGCGGTGAATTTTGGTACTTCGGAAGTTGGTTCTGGAGATACTCAGCCAACAAAACCCATTAAATCTGCGCCAAAGCAAAGTACGGCACAACCTGAACCGGTAAAAACAGAGCCTGTAATTGAAAAAGAGGTGGTGACTCAGGATATCGAAGAAGCGCCGGTAGTAGAAAAGAAGAAAAAGGAACCGGTGAAAACTGAACCGGTTGAAAAACCTAAAGAAGAACCTAAGCCTGTAAAAAAACCAGAACCAAAACCAGATAAATCTACCAATGATGCGTTGAGTAGCATCTTAAACGGTCCGGAAAGATCTGGTGAAGCAACAAGCGGTGAAGGAAATGATAACCAGGCTGGGGATAAAGGTAGTCCAGATGGCGATCCGAATGCCAGTTCTTATTATGGGCAAGGGGCCGGACTGGATGGAGATGGAAATTATCGACTAGGCGGTAGAAAGGCTTTAAATAAAGAGAAATTCGTTCAGGATTGTAATGAATCCGGGATCGTGGTGGTTCGTATAGAAGTGAATCGTAACGGGCAGGTTGTTCGTGCGACTCCGGGAATTAAAGGAACTACTAATAACGCTCCGTGCCTTACAGATCCTGCTAAAAGAGCCGCTATGGCGACTCGTTTCAATTCTGATTCTAACGCGCCTTCCGTGCAGGTTGGGACGATTATCTACAACTTTAAACTTTCCGAATAGTTGAAGACGTACGAAGAAACTGTTGAATGGATGTTTCAGCAGTTACCCATGTATCAACGTGTGGGCAAAACTGCCTTTAAAAAAGATCTGACCAATACGCTCAATCTTGCTGAACATTTAGATCATCCCGAAAATAGATTCCGAAGTATTCATGTAGCCGGGACGAACGGCAAAGGTTCGGTAAGTCATATGCTGGCTTCTATTTTGCAATCGGCAGGTTATAAAACAGGATTGTATACTTCTCCACATTTAAAAGATTTCAGGGAGCGTATCAGGATCAATGGCAGGATGATCGATCAAAATGATGTGATATCATTCATTGAGGAAAATCAGCTTTTCCTGGCGGCTAATAAGCTCAGCTTTTTTGAGATGACCGTAGGAATGGCATTAGATCAATTTGCAAAGGAAAAGGTTGATATTGCCGTTATCGAAACCGGCATGGGAGGCAGGCTGGATTCCACTAATATTATCACTCCGGAACTTTCGGTTATTACGAACATTGGGTTGGATCATACTGCTTTCCTTGGCGAAACCTTACCGGAAATTGCTTCGGAAAAAGCCGGGATCATCAAATGGAATATTCCGGTGGTGATTGGCGAAAAACAGGAGGAAACGACTGGTGTTTTTCTGAAGAAAGCTGAAGAAATGAATGCGGCCATAAACTTTGCTTCAGATGGGCAATTCCCCGAGTATTATACCGACTTAAAAGGTGTGTATCAGGCGAAAAATCTGAAAACTGTCTTAGCTTCCGTAGAAGCACTTCGAAAAGCCGGATTTTCAGTTTCCGAAGAACAACTGATCAATGGCCTGAAAAATGTAAAATTACATACCGGTTTGCAGGGTCGTTGGGATGTGTTACAGCAAAAACCGAAAGTGATCTGCGATACAGCCCATAACGCTGAAGGTTTGAAGCTGGTATTACAACAACTCCAGCAGGAAAATTTTCAGAATCTTCACGTAGTTCTTGGAGTGGTAAATGATAAAGACCTTTCTAAGGTTTTGCCATTATTTCCTAAAAATGCACGCTATTATTTCTGTAAACCTGATGTGCCTAGAGGTCTGGCTGCTGAAATGCTGCAGGAAGCAGCTGCAAATTATGAATTGGAAGGAAAAAGCTATACTTCAGTACACCAGGCCTATTCTGCAGCACTCGAAAATGCATTGGATGAAGATCTTGTATTTGCCGGAGGTAGTAATTTTACGGTTGCTGAAGTGCTGTAAATCAAATTTTTAGTATATTTATATTAGTAATTTTTTAACACTTTCCCCTAACTTATTTTAACCGCTGCTGCTATTCCCATTTTTACGATGCAATGGTGACCTTTTAGCTTGGATTTATTAACTAAAAGCAACCAAAAAATGAAAAATGTATCCAATTTGGGACTTGCGATGTGTCTATTCGTTTGTCCATTCCTGTTCGCGCAGGAAAGCGAACCCGAAACTGATGATTTCAAACCTGTTTTCATCACCATGACTACTACTCACTGGAATGGCGACCCGGAAACCGATTTTTCCGACTGGCTGGAAACTGAAAAGGAATATTTTAAAAAGGTTACCAGTAAAAACGACCTGATCATAGGTTCAGGTTTTTACACACATTATTTTACTCCCGATAATTCTGAACTGGTCATGGTCAACGTTTACCAGAACTGGGACGATATCGAGAAAGCAGAAGAGATGAACCAGAAACTCATTGAAGAGGCCTGGCCGGACGAAACGGAGAGGAAAAAATTCTTTGATAAACAAACCAGTTATTACGGGAAGGAACACAGCGACGAGATCTACCAGACGATGAGGTATCGTAAGCCTTTGACGGAACGCAGTGAAAAACCTCTTATTTACTATGTGCGTAAAAGTGACCTGGCAATGGATGGCCAGGGAAAACCGGAGAATTTTAAAGAATTTGATGAAAAGGTCACTCAGAAAAATTCCAAATTAAAGGCCTATTATACACATCGGCACATTTGGGGATCCAACGGGCGGGAACTTCAGGAAGTATTCGTATTCGATAAACTGGGCGATATAGAAGATTTCTTTGCTGAAGAGGAAAATTTGATCAGTTCTGCCTGGCCAGATGAGAAAGAACGGGAACAATTTATGGGAGATTTGAATAAATTGTTCTCTGGAAAGCATGGAGATTATATTTATCGCAGTGTCCCGGAATTGCAGAAATAATCGGTTTTTTAGCTGGTAATGAGACGCCTAGACGGAGGTCTTGAAATGCCTAAAATTGAAGCTGAAAAATAATTTTATCTTTTTTTCAAAATTGTTTTGCGTAATTGAAAATGTAGTCTATATTTGCATCCGCAATCACGCAAGGGCGCGTAGCTCAGTTGGTTCAGAGCACTTGGTTTACACCCAAGGGGTCAGGGGTTCGAATCCCTTCGCGCCCACTTTTTAAGAATTAATTTAACATAAAACCTTGCTTATCTTATTGATTTGCAAGGTTTTGTGGTTTTTAGACCTTCATTTAATTTGATATAATTTCATTTAAATCGGTCTACTATTCGGTTACCTGGAGAAAAACCTCAAAAATTAGGTAACCGATTTAGCTGTAACTGACAGTAGATCAAGTAGTTGATTTTTGACTTTCGTCTAATTTTTGTATAATTTAAAGACGACAACTATGAAATCTCGATCGACATTTTCTGTCCTTTTCTGGATCAAAACTTCTAAAGATTCAAATGAAAGTGCTACACTCTATGCTAGAATTACCGTTGATGGTAAAAGAGTCAATCTAAGCCTTAAACACGAAATTCCTTTGAATCATTGGAACGCAAGGCGTTCAAAGGTATCTGGCAGATCTCCCGAGGCTAAAGAAATCAATGAATATATTCAGCATGTGCGAGCTGAATTATTTTCTTGCTATAGAGATCTTAAACTGGAAGGTGAGATTATCGATGCGGAATCGGTAAAAAAGGCTTATTTAAAAGAAGAAGAGAACCTGGAAACATTGTCTTCACTTTTTAAGTATCATAATGATAATGAAAATCACAATCTTAGTCAGGCAACTATCAGCCATTATTGCACCACTCAAAGATATCTCCTGGAATTTGTCGGGAAAAAATATAAATCAAAAGATTTATTGCTAAAAAGGCTTGATTATGCATTTGTCACCGGATTCGAAACATTCCTGAGAAACTATCATTCAAAAGATCATTATGGATATATGAGTAACAATGGAGCCATGAAGCATATTCAAAGGTTTAGGAAAATGGTGAGAATAGCAATTAATTTAGGCTGGATAAACCATAATCCGTTACAAGGATATTCAATTAAGATGCATAAGAACGAAAGAGAATTTCTTACTCAGGTTGAGCTGGATAAAATGGTTAATTTAAGTACTTCTATTGATCGTCTGGATCTTGTTCGCGATCTTTTCATTTTTAGTTGTTATACCGGTATATCTTATGGCGATATGATGAATTTAGATTTCAAAAACCTTCAGAGCATTGATAACTCACTATGGATTACCACTAAACGAGCGAAAACCGATAATTCGGTTCGTTTACCATTATTATCTATTCCTCTTGAAATAATCAATAAATATTCGGATCATCCTAGAAGAAAAAACTCTAGTCTACTGCCAAACCTTTCTAATCAAAAGTTAAATAGTTATTTGAAAGAACTGGCAGATAAATGTAGTATTGATAAGAATCTTACCTTTCACATGGCACGCCATACTTTTGCTACTACAATTACTTTAACCAATGGAGTTCCCATTGAGACAGTTTCTAAAATTCTAGGGCATTCCAGGTTAGCCACAACACAAATATACGCACGGGTGCTTGATAAAAAGATTTCAGCAGATATGAATGCGCTAAGGAATATATTGGAAAGTAAAAAATCGTAGCCTTCAATAGAGAATGAAAATAAGCTCTAAATTTCAATGATTTGTGGTTTAAAGATGATGCCCTACCATCATCATTGCCTTTCAATAATGGCAACATTGAAAATTAACAATGGTCGGTTATTCGAAAAAATTAAGGACAGTTAGAAAATATTAAAATTAAGAGTGGTTATTCCTTCAAAGCTTATTTTTGTAATCATAAACTACGTGTATGAATAATATAGAAATTAGTTTTTTCTATGAATGCGATTTTTCTATCTCAAATGAAGAGGATTATTTGAAATGGATAGAACTCGTTGCAGCTTCAGAAAAGAAGGACCTCGGAGAATTAAATTATATTTTTTGTAGTGATGAATATTTACATGAAATAAATGTCAAGTATTTAAGTCATGATACATTAACTGATATTATAAGTTTCGATAATACAATTGATGATTTAGTTTCTGGAGATATTTTTATCAGTGTAGACCGTGTTAAGGACAATGCTGGAATTTTCGACGTGTCCTTTGAAAATGAGCTTAAGAGAGTGATGGCTCACGGAATACTTCATTTTTGCGGATATAAGGATAAAACGAAGGAAGAAAAATCCATAATGCGTTCTAAAGAAGAGGAGAAAATTGCATTGTTTTAAGAAGATCTTCTTTTTAGTGAACTTCTTCTATTCATATTTTCCTCCCTGCTAAATAAATCCAATCTTAGATTATAGCCTGTAAAACGTTTTGCATTGAATGCGTGTGATAAAGTATGAATTCGTTCCGAAATTGATTTAGCCTTTAACCATTCCGATGCACATTTATGATCCATTACAAAAGGTATTTCCGGGCAATCAAATTTTGCGAATAATGGAGAGCATTCCATTTTACTCTTTGTGATCATTGCGGTAGTATAATATCCAGGTCTTATTTCATTATAAATTCCAGCCACCACGATAAATTTTGATCCGTCAGGCTTAGTGTGAAAAGGATAGATTTTTGAACTTTTCCATGCTTTTATTGGTAGGATCATTCCTGTTAGTATAATCAAACAAGTCTTGCTTTCCGAGACCAATATGTCATTATCAAAAAATCTCTTTCTTTCAAAAAAACAAGAATTGGGGCTATGAAAGCGATAATCTTCAATCTCCTCGCAGTCTGTTGGAGCTAAACCTAATTCCATTGGATATATGCAAGACTGATCTTCGGCAGGAATGGCGTAGACTTCAGGATATATTGAAGTAGATTGAAAGTATGTTCTTTGATAAAGTAATGGTACCTGCATAAATGCTTTGAACGCGAATTCAATTTCTTTTTCAGATGCATTTAAAGTTATCCCGATCTCCATCAAATTATCTAATCAATATGAAACCTACTGGTTAAAGGATTATCACCAAAGCTATCGAATAAAGTTCTGGAAATTAATTCAATCTTTCCATCTCCATCATCGACGAAATCCCATTTTGCCAGTATTTTTTCTCCATTAAATATTAGAAAGGTATTAAAGCTTCTAATTACCCTTCCTTTATGACGAGTTATATGAATGTCATAATCTGCTTTCGTCCATATCTCAATATCTGTATCTCCCTCAGGCCTGAAAGTTTTCAGGACTATTTCATTCTCTTTCAGAATAATTTTGCGATCAATATTTTTTAAAGAAATTCCGTCAGCTGGAGCGTCTACATATTCAGTGATAGGTGATTTGAAAACCGCTTCCTGAGCCTGAACAAAGCATCCGGTGAACAATAGGATGAAAAATATTTTTTGCATATAATCAATGAAGCAATTTCCAGACCAGTTTATTTTTGAATATAAGTGAATTTTGTTTTACGAATATATAACTCATTGCTTCCATTAATTCCTATAGCATCACCAGTTCTTGAATCGAAGGGAATAATATGGTCTTGTTTTTTAATTTCAATATCTCTAATCATTCTATTAACCTGGAGGTTGTCCAAACCGACTTCAAGAAGATGACTTTTAATTCGATTTTGAATGGCTTCTTTCCATTCAAAATAATGGCCATGGTGATGTGTGCACATTCCATAAACTATTCCTTCATAGTCAATGATCACTGTCCATAATTTTAAGGTTAGTTCAGTCTTACTTCCTGATATAAGATGAGCCATGAAATAATAATCTATTTCAACGCCGAGTAGAGGATTTCGGACTTTTAAGCCACTATTAAAGTAGATTGGGTCGCCAAAAATTGTTCTAAGAGACATAAAAAGGAAATATTCCCAAAAATAGGAAATATTCCATATATTTGATAGAGAATAATTAACATTGTAGTAAGTCTTTGATTTTTAATTAAATGGTATTTTAGAAATGGATAAGCCAAAATTCAGTTTGACCAAAGAACAATTAGAATTCTATTCTAATTGTAAATTTCCAAAGGATTATTCAATTATGGATTTGGAAGAGGATGAGGTTTTAATTACACCAAATAATAGTGTGAAGATTTATCCGGCTAAATTTGGTTATACTAACCTGGCAGATGTTCACGGATTGATTGAGGATTCGGATAGTCAGAAGATTTTTACTGTAAAAAGTACTTTACTATCAACCCTGCCAGACGTAATGTCTCCTTCATCCGACTATTGCATAATTTGGACTAGTACGAATAATGAGATTGAAGGAATTTCTGGTTACTATATTGGCAATCCGGAGGAAGATGTTTATCACGTATGCCTAATTGATTATGAATTGAAAGCTGCTTATCAAAAGTTGGAGGCATTAAGTAAAATGAAAACTTATAAATAATGTGTTATAAAGGATCTATTTCTAAAGAAGAAAGAAAGTTGATGGGGTATGGGAATAAAGGTAAGAAGGGTATTCGCACCATCCAACCCTCATATAATGTGAACGCATTTTCAAATCCGGCCATACCAATTGTGGCGCAGGACTCTCCTGACTATATAACAACCGCAACATGGGGCCTCGTTCCTTTTTGGGGTAAAAGAGATCCTGAAAAGTTTTTAAAGGACAGCAAATACACCTTAAATGCCAGAGGGGAGGATTTTTGGGAAACCAAGTCTTATAAACCTTACGTGCAGGAAGGCAGATGTGTAATTTTGTTCGATGGCTTTTATGAACCGCACACATTTTCTAGTAACAAAAAGCAGCCGTTTTATTGTTATGTACCTAATGATGCGGGGGATTACAATAGTCGTTCGATTCTACCAATAGCGGGAATTTATTCCATCATGGATGATGAATACTATGTTTCTTTAGTTACTACTGAAGCAAACGATTTTTTTGCTAAGGTTCATAACGTTAAAAAGAGAATGCCATTGGTACTAGATGATAAATTGGTCGAGGAGTGGATAAAACCTGAACAATCAAAATCTGTCATTGATGATCTGGTTCGGAAAGGGTTTACCTCGAAAGAATTTCATGCGCACGCAGTATCAAACGATATTTACAAACGGGATTTTGTACGGGATGGTAAAGATGTAATTGATCCGGTTCAACCAATACAAAATATTTTCTAATAAGGATGCTACCATTTCTGGTGTCATTTACGCTTTCTTATGGTTATACATCAAAAAATATTCTAGCGTGATTTTAATTAGGTAGTCAAAAGCAACTGTCAATAATTAAGGAAATGGAAAGACTTTAAAAATTTTATAAATGATATTATCCATCCTTTCTAAATTATTTTGGCTAAGTAATCGGCGCTTTGTTTCAAACTTGCATAATAGTCTTTATTGAAATTTTCCTGTTCAATTATATAATGCCAAGAAGATTTATTAGATATTCTTTTTAAAATTTCTTGATAATCTATTGATCCATTGCCTATTTCTGTATTTAAATCCTGGTTGGTTTTATCCATGTCTTTAATATGCAGTAAATCAAATCGCCCAGGAAATTGTTCAAGAACATTTATTGGATCTAGGCCAGAACGAACCACCCAATACACATCCATTTCAAATTTTACAAGTTCTTGGTTAGTATGTTGCAGAAGAATCTCATATCCATTGTATTCAGAATTGCCTAACTTGTCAAATTCAAAGTCATGATTATGATAGGCTATTTTTAAATCAGCCTCTTTGCACAATTCTCCAGCTCGATTCAATCTTCTGGCAATAGTCTTATAGTCTGCTGCTGTTTGCCTCAAATTCTCTGGAATACTAGGAACCGTAATATATTCTTGTTCTAAAGTTTTGGCTACTGCAATCACTTCCTTTAATTCCTCAAAATCTCCAGCTAGCATTTTTTCCAAACCATAATGACCACTTGGCGATTTTAAATAGTTTTTTTTAAAAATTTGTTGGAGCTTTCCTGGTGTTAGACCGTACATTTTTCCATCTGTTAAACCGTATGTTTCTATTTCGGTAAAACCTATTTGCGCCAGATTTTCCAAAACAGCTTCTGGCTGCTTATTGATAATATCCCTCAAAGAATACAACTGAATTCCCAGTTTTTTGCGGAATGGAAAATCTTTTAAATCTGGAATGACCGCACATGAAAATAAAGCTAGACCGGTTGTTTTCATTATAAATTTTTTTCGGGTTATCATGATTTAATGTTTGGTAATTAATTTTTGTTGGGCTCGGAAGGCGCTTGGTGTAAATCCGAGTTTGCGTTTAAAAGATCTATTGAAATTTGAGATATTGCTAAACCCACTGTCGAAGCAAATTTCACTAATTGATTTTTCAGTTTCAATAAGTTCTCTAGCCGCATGGCCTAACCTTAGATCGATGACATAATCCGAGAATGAGCTATTAGTGCTCTTCTTAAAAAAATGGCTAAAGGCTGATTCTGACATGTTGATTAATGAGGCGACATCTTGTATGAGAATCTTACGATGCAGATTTTGATGTATGTAATCGCTCACTTTCTGAATACGACGACTTTTTGATATTTTATAATCCTCGATATAAGAAATGGAGGCCAGGGACTTAGTATTTCGAGCTATTGACAAATCGTATAATATAGATAGAAATGTCAAAAATGAATCGAAATCCTGATTTTCAGATAATCCCATGATTTTTGGTTTCAACTGATTGATCGTATCGTCTGAAAATAATATACCCCTGCTTGATTTGTCCAGCAGATCTCTTATTGGCATGGCTAATTTTTTATTGAGTGACTGAGGAGAAATGAAGTTCATATGAAACTGAATAGTAATAACATGTGCATTTTCATATTCCGGTCTTCCAATCCAGCAATGTGGCGTATTGGGACCAATAATAACTAGATCCTGATTGCAATAATCAGAGATCGAGTCTCCCACGATTCTCTTGCCTGACGAATTCATCACCAGGTTTATTTCTATTTCTGGATGATAATGTAATGGAAAGTCAAATTTAGCATTCTGGTGATTGAGAACTACGAAGAAGTCATCATTGGAAATTGGGACTAATTCCCGAAGAACTTTATCTTTTTTATTCATAATAGTATCATATTTAAAACTTATTTATGAAAGTATATATTAAGAATATTGATAAAACTACCACAAAAATATGAGATATACGTTTAAAATACTTTTAAAAAACTAATTATTACACATTTTAAACATGACTAGCCGAAAATAAATTCATATAAATAACATATGTTATTCATCAAAGTATTATATATCGACTTTATTTACAAAATTTTTCTTAATAACATGCTTTTAATTTGTGATATCACAATATTTAATCGAATAATTAATGAATATGAATTTTACCTTAAAAAATCATGTGATTATTGTCATGTTTTTAATCACAACAATTGCGGGGACTGCTCAAAATATTGTTACAGGTACCGTAACAGATAATCAGGAGGTGCCCCTTCCAGGAGTAACCGTCATGGAGGAGGGTACTAGCAATGGGACCGTAACCAATTTTGATGGAGAATTTACATTGGAGATCAATTCTATGGATGCTCAGCTGGTCTTTTCAAGTATTGGTTTTGTTTCGCAAACGATTTCGGTTCCAGAAGAGTTAACTGTATCTATAAAATTAGAGGAAGATCTTAATCAATTATCTGAAGTGGTGGTTGTGGGATATGGAAATGTTCAGAAAAAGGATCTGACGGGTTCGGTCAGTAGCTTGAATACGGAAAAGGTGGAAGATATTCCAGCAAATTCCATTGAAAGAGTGCTGCAGGGCCGTGTAGCTGGTTTGCAGGTATCAACTCCCTCCCAGGATCCCGGTGCTGGAGCAACGGTTAGGATTAGAGGGGGAAGTTCTTTGCGGGGGTCTAATGCACCCTTAATTGTGGTAGATGGTTTTCCATTAGGAGATGCGGGTAATCTAAAGCAGATTAATCCTGCGGATATTGAAAGTGTGGATGTGTTGAAAGATGCTTCAGCTTCCGCAATTTATGGTTCTAGAGGAGCCAACGGTGTGATAATTATCACTACCAAACAGGCCAAAGAAGGCAAAACCACTATTCGTATTCAGCAACAATCTACCGTTTCTTATTTCAATTCAAAAGTTGACTTATGGCGCGATCCAGTGCTAATGGCGCAATTAAATAATGAGTCCAGATCCAATGGCGGTTTCCAACCATTATATATAGGGGCTGAAAACTCCACGGGGGTTTATTATCCATCTGTAGCGGAATTGCAATCTGGAGATTGGCCATATTTTACCAGATGGGATGACATAGTGTTTCGAGATACTCCAATGTCTAATAATACCACTGTAAGTGTTAATAGTGGAACGGATAAAACCAGTTTCAATCTAAGCGCCAATTATTTTTCAGATATGGGTGTTTATAAAGATGATGACTACGATAAAGTGGGCTACAACCTTAGGGTTAAGCATGATGTATTCGAAAACTTTAAGATTCGCTTCTCTAACATCTTAAGTAAAGGTACCAGAAACAGTAATTCCGGGCTAGCCTATTGGCGAAACCCTATTTTCCCGATTTATGATGACAACGGCGACTATTTTCTGGTTGGAACAAATGATTATAATCATCCGGTTGCCATCGCAGATAACCGCCTTGATGATACCAAATCAATCGATGTTATTACTTCTGTCGCTTTTGAATATGATATATATGATGCATTAAAATTAACCTCAAGATTCAACTATAAATACGGGGAATATATTAATGATCAGTATTTTCCAGATACCTACACTCAGGCAGGAGATTTCAATAATGGTGCTGCTCGAATCAATAATTGGCAGGGACATAATCTGGTTTCTGAAACATTTGCCAATTACGACGAGAACTTTGGAGATCACCGACTTGGTGCAACAGTGGGCTTCACCTATGAAAAATATATGACAAGAAGTTCTTCACTTGGGGCTTTTGATTTCGTCAACGAAACCTTGCAAAATGAGAATATTGGTGCCGGAAACCCCGAGCTTAATCAAGTTTCCAATAATAAGATAGAAACAGAGCTGGTTTCAGGGATATTTCGATTGAATTACGGTTATAAAAATAAGTATCTGGCGACTTTTACAGGTAGGGTGGATGGTTCTTCCAAATTTGGAATCAACAATAAATGGGCTTTTTTCCCTTCCGGTGCTTTAAGCTGGAAACTGCACGAGGAGAATTTTCTTAAAAATGTTGAAGATTTAAATCAGCTTAAACTGCGGGTGAGTTATGGAGTTTCAGGAAATCAAGGGATCAGTCCCTACCAAACGTTAAGCAGGTATGGTGTAAGTCAGTATTATGATAACGGTAGTTGGGTAACTGCTATAGGTCCTGGATTTGAAGTGGGCCGCGCCGGACAGGGAGGTATTGAAGTATTGTGGGGAGGAATTCCCAATCCTGACCTAAAATGGGAAACCACTTCGCAGTTGGATATTGGAACTGATATCGCCCTGTTTGATGATCGATTGAGTTTTACTTTTGACTATTACAAAAAGCATACGAAAGATTTATTAAGAGAGCGAATTCTAAGTCCATCTTCAAGCTATGACCGAATTTGGATTAATAATGGAGAAATTTCAAATGAAGGAATAGAACTCAGCATAAATGCCGGTATAATTGAGAATGATGATTTTTCCTTGAGCTCTAATTTGATTTTCTACATGAATGAAAATGAAGTTGTTGATTTAGGAGGGGTAGCGGAATCTGGACTAACGATCGATCCAAATACCGGAATGCAGTTTGAATATTCCGGAAATAGTCTAGAAATGTTCCGACAATATCCAAATATTCTAGCAGTTGGTCAGCCAGTAAATGTTTTTTATGGGTATAAAACTGATGGAATCATTCAGGATTTGCAGGAAGGTGTAGATGCAGGTTTAGATGGTGACCTGGCGCAGGCCGGGGAATTTAAATATGTGGATATTAACGGTGATGGTCTGATCAATCTGGATGATCGCACGATCATTGGTGATCCAAATCCTGATTTTAATTTAAGTCTTGGATTAAATACAACCTATAAAAACTTTGACTTTAGCATCTTTTTTAACGGGAGTTTTGGTCAGGATGTGATCAACACTCAAAAATTTAATCAGCCTAGCAATTTACCGTATAGATGGACCTTGGATAACCCATCAAATGAGTATCCGCGTCTGCGAGATGGGCGTCAAACCTACTTTTCCGACTGGTGGGTAGAAGATGGATCCTTTGTGCGAGTTCAAAATTTGACCCTTGGCTATACCATGCCTCTAAATGAACGATTGATCAATAGCGCCAGAATTTATATCAATGGAAACAATCTTTACACATTTACAGATTTTGAAGGCTACGATCCGGAGGTAGGACTCGATGGGATCTATTGGGGAGGCTATCCTAGATTACGTCAATTAACACTTGGACTTGATTTAACTTTTTAAAAATATCAATTATGAATAAGATAAAAATAGCGGGAATCACTTTGCTTTTTTTAGGTGTGATAGCCTGCGATCTTAAGGAAGAACCTTATGGGTTTTATTCTGAAGAAAACTTTTACCAAACTGAAGGTGATGCTAATGCAGCTGTGGATTACGCTTATGATGCACTAACGTATCTGGAATACTCACGGTCAATATTCTTTTTGGGAGATTTACCTACAGAGGAAACCTTTCCAAAAAATGATGAAGGAATCGATGTGCAGAACTTAGATAAATGGCAAGTATCTACATTTAATAATAACAATATTCTCACGAATTTTTTCAAATATGCCTACATCGCCATTAATCGGTCCAATGCAATTCTGGAAAATATTCCAGATGCCGATTATGAGGAAGAATTTCAAAATCAAATACTTGGTGAAGCTTATTTCTTAAGAGCTTGGAATTATTTTAATCTAGTTCGGGCATTTGGAAATGTACCAATTCATGAAGGCTTGGTTGAGACTCTTGATCAAACTGGCGCGCCTTTATCTGAAAATTTGGATCAGGTTTATGATCTAATCATTGCCGATTGCCAGAAGGCTATTGAGCTTTTAGAGGTTAATCAACGATTAGGGAGGGCTGATCAAGTAGCTGCACAAGCGCTTTTATCGAAGGTATATTTGCAAATAGCCTCGGCAAAGGATCACAATGTTTCTTTATATAATGAGATGAACAAAAATGTCGGGGAGATGTATGATTTGGCCGCTGAGACGGCGCTGGAAGTTCTGGAAGGACAGGCAATTTATGGATTTGAGGACGATCTTTTAAATATCTATGATGTGGAGATGCCATTGGGGAGAGAGAATATTTTTCTCCTTTCCATGGATCGAAGTGGAGATATCGAAGGAGATTATTCCAAGATTTCAAAATTGTTCATCCCTTATATAGATGGGGCGACGATTTACCTTCAGAATCCTAACGGATCTTATACTCCATCGCATGATGGTTGGAGCGTTTTCAACACCCCGACGGATTTCTACAATGGGTTTGAAGATGCGGATCTTAGAAAAAACCTGCTAATTGTCGATACGGTATATAATTCACAGGGCGAAGTTTCCGCAACATATCCTGGTGCCATTCCTTATCCTTTTTCTAGAAAATACGTAGATCCCAATTTCATTGGAGATAAAACCAGTGTCAAGCCCTTTCTATTACGATTTTCAGACATTGCCCTGGTATATGCAGAAGCTTCAGGGCCTACGGCAAAATCTTATGAATATGTGAATTACATCAGAAACAGAGCGGGTCTCGGAAACTTGGAACCCGGCTTGGGAATTCAGGAATTTCGCACCGCGATTCTGGAAGAAAGGAAATGGGAGTTAGCCTGGGAAGGAAATCGCCTTTATGATTTGAGAAGATTTAATATTCTCAACGAAACCGTGGCAGAGGCATCCGGACTGTCCAGTGATGAGGTAAACTTTTATCCACTTCCACAGAGAGAAATTGATTTGAATCCCAACTTATAAAAAATGATTATGAAAAGACTAACATATTGTATCATACTGATCATCGGAATTTCTTTTCAGGCCTGTCAGGACGATCCCTGGGAGGATATTGAAAATGGACAATGGAATAATGAAAGAAGCATTTTATCAATTACTTTCCAAAATCAGGTAGGTCAGGCTGAAATCGACCGCATAGATGAAGAAAATGGCCTAATAGAATTGTCTATCAATGCCGATGCCGTCGATGATTTAAGCGCAATTAGCCTCCAAGAACTGGTGCTTTCTTATGGAGCGCAATCCAATATAAATGAGGGGGAATCTTTAAATTTTGAAAATGATGGAAATACGGCAAATTTAGTGGTCACTTCCCAAAATGGAAAAACGCGGGAATACACTATTAAAGTTAATTCCTTTACCGAGACTTTGCTCGGAAAATACTCTATAGACAATCTCATACTATTTGGAGGAACAGGACCAGAATATGGAGGAGGAGGAGTGCTAGATTTAACCTCTAAACCATGGATATGGCCTGAAGACGGCGGACCGGAGGCTGAATTGGATAATTACCTGGAATTTGAGCTGGGAGGAATCACCGAAGAAGGAAACACCTATGGAACCGTGATCAATTATGCTGGCGAAGATGGTCTCTATGCAGATTTTCAATTCATAGGTGATCCTGTAACAGATGTTACAAATTTTTATAGAAAAATACCGACCGGGACGGCCGAGTGGGAGCGAAATTATAACACAGGGACTATCACTTTTACCTTTTCCGATGGACATACCACCACCGGTACATTTGAATCAGCAGGAACCGAGGACCTCGGTAATGGATTAAGCAAAACTATTGAGAATATGGCATTCGCCTTTGATCTTAACGGAACCGATGACTGGGATAATATTTACTCGGATTATGACAAGTTCGTTAAGAATCCGAGAAGATATTGGATCGATGTCACAAAAATAGAATAGATGCAGAGAGAGCATAACAGCTTACCGGGCCTTATCATTCTTACATTTTTGATTTTAGCCTTTTATGGAAACAGTTGCATTGCACAAACGCGTGCGACTGTATCCATTAACGGAAACAGTTTGATGCCTAATAAGTATTTGGGAAATGGTGTTCAATGGGATCCTTACCAATTGGATTATGGAGCGGTAACCCTTGAAATAGATGATCAGGACTGGAAGAAGTTATATGATCGCCTGGATTTTATGAGACCTCAGGTAATTAGGGTAATGATAAATACCACAAGCTCCTTAAACAATGGTAAACTAGACCCTCAAAAAAACTTGAGCAATCTAAAACCCATTCTGGATTACTGTCAATCCAGGAAAGTCTCTGTAACCTTTGGAGATTGGGGTGGAGGAATGGTAGATAGCAGTGCCAACTTGATCAATAAAGAAAATTTGGAATTTGCAGCTGAATACCTGGATTTCTTGGTGAACGAACAAGGCTACTCCTGCATTAAGTATTATAATCTTATTAATGAACCGAATGGTTTCTGGTCTGCCGCAGATGGTAATTATGAGCTCTGGAGAGATGCCGCCGTTTACTTCCAACAAAGTCTTGAACGCCTCAAATTAGTTAACAAAGTTCAGATTATGGCTCCAGATATCGCTATCTGGACAGCAGATAAAACCGATTGGGTTTCTAGAAGTGCCAAAGATTTGAAAGGGGCAATAGGCTTGTTTGATATCCATACCTATCCTTCCAAAATTACTGTGAATTCAGGGGAATATGAGAAAATCATTAAAGAGTATAGAAAAGCAGCTCCCGCAAACGTACCAATGATTATGGGAGAAATTGGGTTCAAGTTTGTCGAAGATGAAGATTCTATTTATCAAAAGGAAAATCTTCGTCGAGCGGCTTCAAAGCCTTATGCCTCCGTGGAAGATTCTCAAATGTATGTTTATGATCATAGTTATGGAATTGATATGGCTGATGCGCTTTTCCAGACGATCAATGCCGGCTATTCAGGCTGTGTGGTTTGGATGTTAGATGATGCTATGCATTCTAAAGAGAGTCCAGAAAAACTAAAGGTTTGGGGTTTTTGGAACATTCTGGGAGAGGAATATTTTGGAGAGTCAGAAGAATCCGTAAGACCTTGGTTTTATGCCTGGTCTCTTCTTACGAAATATATGCCTTCCGGTAGCCGAGTACTGAAAATGGGCAATACTGGGGATAAAGAAATTAAAGCGGTAGCGCTACGATATGGCAACGCCTACACCATTGCCTTACTGAATATTGCCGATGAAGATAAAGATGTTCAGCTAAGTACAAAAAACATTCAGACCAGCGGGAAATTTCAAAAATTCACCTATGCAAAGGGTAATCTTCAAACCAGTGGCGACCACGAATTATTGGCTGACGGCTACCTGAAAATTAATGAAAGCGGTATAGAACATATGAGTTTAAAGCCAGGTTCCCTGACCGTTTTAACCACCTTAAAATAAATTTGATTATGAAATTGATATTCAACAGAAAATGGGTAGCGATCATGTTTTTTATCGCAATGGTCAGTTGTTCTAACGACTCACCAGAAGTCACTGAAGAAGTTGAAACTGATGAAGAGATTGGCCAAGATAGTAACCTGAAACTCGCGGATGGAAATGCTACTGACCAGACCAAGGCTTTGTATGCCAATCTATGGGTTACTCAGCAGGAGGGAACCATGTTTGGTCATCATGATGACCTGATTTATGGGCGAAACTGGTATGCGGAAAGCGGTCGCTCTGATATCAAAGATGTCACGGGCGACTACCCGGCTGTGTTTAGCGTGGATCTGGCAGAAATTATGGATGACCGGAGCACAAATTCTGATTTAAATGATGATCGTTTAAGAGCTATTAAAGAAGCCCGTAAAAGAGGCGAAGTGATCATTGCTAATATGCACTTAAATAATCCTCTTACCGGAGGTGATTCCTGGGATAATAGCTCCAATCAAGTAGCAAAGGAAATTCTATCAGACGGAAGTATGACACAGGTCACCTATCTTGGGTGGCTGGATAAATTAATTGATTTCACCAATAATCTTCGGGATTCCAATGGCAAACTAATCCCTATAATTTTTAGGCCATTTCATGAACATACTCAGGCTTGGTCCTGGTGGGGAAGCAGTGCGACCACCCAAAACGAATTTATCAATCTCTGGAAATTTACTGTGGAGTATCTGCAGGAAAACAACGTTCATAATTTTATTTACGCGATTTCGCCACAACTGGATCAGGCAGGTTCGAAAGAGAGCTATTTATATCGTTGGCCTGGAGATGAATACGTGGATTTTATAGGCTTGGACAGTTACCATGGGACCAATACTGCTGCTTTTAGTACCAATTTACGAAACCTTTCTCTGCTATCTCAGGAGAAAATGAAACCGTGTGGCGTAACAGAAACAGGGGTAGAAGGAATTCGTCATGGAGACGGTTCTCCAATTGCTGAATACTGGACCAGGGAAATTGGCATACCGCTGACTGGAAAAGAAATATCGATGGTGGTATTATGGAGAAATAAATATGATCCTGCCAATACCGGCCATCATTATTTCGCACCATTTGAAGGAGAAGCCACAGTGGATAATTTCATCGATTTTTACGAAATGTCCCATATACTATTCAGTAATGATTTACGGAATATGTACGTCATGCCTAATAATATAAAAGTAGAATAAAATGATGACCACTAGACTACTATTTAATAAAATAAAATTTTATATATCGATATTGATATTGTTTATATCACTCGGTTGTACTCAAGACGAAGTATTAAAGGAGCAGAATTATGTTCAGCCCTACAACATAACCATAAGCCCTCAGCAGGTTAGTATTGCAGGCTCTAAGTTCTATGTTAATGGACAGGAAATATTCTTCAACGGTGTGAATACTGCCTGGCAGCCTCAAAGCGATTATAGTTTGGATTTTCTGGGAAGAAATTTTGATTATAGCTGGTGGGAAGCGGAGTTTGAACGCTATAGACAAAATCATATCAATCTGGCCAGAGTTTGGATACATGGAGCAGGAAACTACAGTCCATCGCTAAATGGCGACGGCTTGGTTACCGGTGCGAGTCCCCAATTCTGGACCGATATGGATCAGTTAGTTGCAATTGCCAAAAGTAAAGGGGTCTACCTCATGCCAACCTTCTGGTCTTTTGATATGGTCAAAGACTCCAATAGTTCTAACTATGACCAGTACCGCCAAATCATTAATGATCAAAATAAAACACAATGGTATACCGAATATTTTCTTGAACCATTTTTAGCCAGATATGAAGATGAGCCGATCATAATGGGATATGATATTTGCAATGAACCGGAACATATGTGGAGAGATGCCAATTGCGGGAATTTGCCTAAAGACAATGTTGTTCGATTTATTGCCATGATGGCGGCATCAATTAATGAGCATAGTGAGAAACCGGTTACAGTTGGATCAATGTGGATCATTTTTAATAGTAACCGTTATGCGGGATGGAATCAGTATGCGGGCAATAATTATAGTGATGCATCGCTCCAGGCGCAATTTGCAAATAGTAATGCCTCCCTTGATTTTTGGTCACCACATTGGTATCAGTGGCAGTCATCTGATGGCCCATTTGATACCTCTATCGGTTATTGGCTAGACAACGGGAGCAAACCTGCCCTTATAGGAGAGACTCCAGGATATAATATCGATGCGAATACAATGAATAATGCTAACAACTGGAATATTACCCTGAGCAATTATTACAAGCAATCCTACTGGAATGGATACGCAGGTGTTTGTGCCTGGAAAAATCCACATGAAAATGATGGGTATGGGTACTTCAGTGAAATTGCTAACGCCACCAATAATTTTTATAATGATTTTCCAAATTTAGTGGACCCCAACGCTAATAGCGCTTTGGTCTCCGGTGAAATATACCAGATAAAATCCGTTGGTACCGGGAAAGTTTTGGATGTGGAGGGAGGTGTTACTGCGACTTCCAATGGTGCTAACGTACAACAATGGGAATACCTATCTCAAAGCAATCAGCAGTGGCAGATTACGGCCGTTGGAAATGGGTATTACAGCATCATCGCGCAAAACAGTTATAAAGCACTTGATGTCCTAGGATTTGATATTAGCGATGGCGCAAATGTCGGGCAATGGGAATATGAAGGTAAAACAAACCAGCAATGGCAAATAAATCAACTTTCAAACGGAACCTACCAGCTAATTAACAGAAATAGTGGGAAAGCATTAGATGTAGCCAACGGGGTGAATGCTAATGATAATGGTTTGAACATCCAGCAATGGGAAGTCAATGAGAAGAATAATCAACAATGGCAATTAATTCCAGTAAACTAGCAATTAAAATGAATGAACTGAAAAAGCCTACTTTAAAGAAAATTTCAATTACCCTTAAAAAGTATGAAGGCAATCCAGTATTGAGCCCGAACCCAAAAAATGACTGGGAATCACTGGTAACCTGTAATCCCGGTGTATGGTATGAAGATGGAAAATTCTACATGTTGTATCGGGCAGCAGGAAACGATCAGGAACATGTAATTCGTTTTGGTTTGGCTTCCAGTACCAATGGAAAAGATTTTACACGAGTTTCTGATAAACCTGTTTTTTCACCAAGTGACAACGGTCCAGATATGGGAGCTGTAGAAGATCCGCGAATCGTAAAATTTAGCGATGAATTTTATATTACCTATGCCTACCGACCTTATCCCCCCGGTCAGTACTGGAATTTTGGACACGATGAAATTCGGCTTCCGGATGTCAGTGAGGATGCTCCTTCTGTTCTCAAATTCAATATCGCTAATTCAGGATTGGCTTTGACGAAGGATTTTCGAAATTTCCGAAGGTTAGGAAGAATTACCAAGCCGCACCTTGATGACAGGGATGTAATCATTTTTCCAGAGAAAATCAATGGTAAGTATGCCATGTTACATCGGCCAAAATCCTGGGTTGGGCCTGCCTACGGATGTGAACATCCATCAATTTGGATCACCTTTTCAGACGATCTCATGGTATGGGAGCACGATAGCCACCTATTGCTTTCAGGCATCGCAGGTACTTGGGAGGAAAAGATTGGTGGAAGCACGCCACCCCTTCGTACAAAGGATGGTTGGCTGATTATTTATCATGGTGTGGAAAATGGGGGAAAAGGGTATTACAGAGTCGGAGCTGCCTTGCTGGATCTTCAGGATCCACGTATAGTGACTCATCGACTCCCGGATTTTATTATGGAGCCAGAGTTTGATTACGAACTGGAAGGATATTATAAAGGATGTGTTTTTCCAACCGGCAACATGATAATTGATGATATCTTATATATTTACTATGGGGCTGCTGATAAATATGTAGGCCTGGCCACTTGTGAGGTTAGTACCTTATTAAATGCTTTAAAAAATGCCTGATAGACTAAAAGCCATATTTTTTGTAGGAACTTTTTTGCTACTCTTCGGATGTGATCAGAAGAAGGATAGTGAAACCTTTGATTCGCTCACACTCCATCCCGAGAGGATTATTTCACCATCTGATGACTTTATCGGCGGCGGGGTCGAATGGTCCGCCTATCCACACGCAGATTCGGACAAGGCCGAATGGGGACTACTTATGACTGATCAAAAGTGGCAAGAGGTATTCAAACGACTGGATTTTATGCAGCCAAAAATAGTTCGGGTATTAGATCAGGCAAACTGGAGATACTTAGAAGGAATTAACGATAATGGAAATCCAATAGTCAATTTTGACAATCAGGAAATGCAGGCCCTCTACAAATTACTAGACTATTGCGAAAAGAATAAAATAAAGGTGATTTTAGGGGAGTGGGGACAGCCATATAAGGTTCATGATCCCGAATTACAGCTGCAAAATGCATTTAGCGGTGCCTCTGATTCTAAATGGATATCAATTATTGTGGAGCATATTGATCACCTGGTCAATAAAAAAGGGTATACCTGCATTCGTTATTTCAATCTTGTTAATGAGCCAAATGGATACTGGTCCTCTGTAGACGGAAATTGGAAGGAGTGGAAAAGTGCTGTTACCAAGCTGGATAGTGCGTTTAAAAAGAATGGTATTAATCAGGTAGATGTGATGGGACCGGACTCCACACCTTATAATAATGAAAAATCAGACTATCAAGGAATGGAATGGCCGAAACAGGCTGTACTTCAATTGAACGATGTTTTAGGAGCCTACGATGTCCATGATTATCCGACGGTTGAAAAAGTAAGATCTGGAAAATTTCAGGAAGAATATACGAAGCTAATCAGTTTTGCAGATAGTGTGGCTCACAAGCAGTTCGTTTTGGGAGAAGTAGGCTTTGAAAAATATGTAGAGCCAAATATTACGAGGTATGAGGAAGATCCGCACGCCAGTCCGGATAGCCAGATGAGAGTGTATGATTATGATTACGGTGTAGATATGGCTGATGTAATGGCGCAGTCATTGAATGCCGGTTTTGATGGGGTCATTGCCTGGGGTTTAGATGATGCGATGCACACTAATGGTGATTCCGGTGATACCACACAGCTGAAGCGTTGGGGGATGTGGAATATCCTGGGAGAAGAGCTTACTGGTGATAAGTCCGATGAAGCCATCCGACCCTGGTTTTATACCTGGTCCTTAATGACCAAATACTTCAAGGGCGATCTCAATATTCTACATGTTCAGGGATCGCTGCCTGAAGGTGTCAGAGCCGTAGCCGGAAAATCAACCAAGGGAGATTGTACACTCACCCTTGTGAATAACTCAGGGCAACCGGTAAGTTTATCCATCGATGGAAAATCTTTTAGCATGAATGACCAGCGCTTTCAAAAATACCTTTACTCAGAAAAGGAAAGGCCAGTTGATTCCGAAGGTTTTCCGGTGGCGCTGAAGAGAAATATAAGAATGCCTGAAGCATTAACTATTCCCGCCAAAAGTGTAATGCTTTTTACCACCTATACTAATTAATAACAATATGAGTCTTAGTGTCATAGATTTTCTCGTTTTAGTTGCCTATATCGTTTTTATTATTTGGTGGGCGCTTAGGAATGGGAAGAGTGCCAATTCCGAAGATTATTTCCTGGCTGGCAGAAATCTGACCTGGCCAATGGTAGGCTTATCTTTATTTGCTGCAAGTGTTTCGAGTTCAACTCTGATGGGCCATTCTGGGGAAGGCTTTATCAGTGGTATAGCGGTATTCAATTATAACTGGATCTCCGTATTGGTTCTGGCTTTCTTTGCTACCTTCTTTTTACCATTTTATATTCGATCAGGTATTTTTACAATGCCGGAATTTTTAGAGAGGCGGTTTGATGGCAGATCTAGAACCTATTTTTCATTTATTACAATCATCGGAAATGTTTTTCTGGATGCTGCTGCCACCTTATATACCGGTGCCTTAATTATCAAAATGATTTTCCCGGATGCCCCAATATTTTGGATAATCATTGGAATGGCTCTGGTAGCGGGTAGTTACACAATTATAGGAGGGCTATCCTCCGCTATCAATGCGGATATGATCCAGGCAGGTATTTTAATAATAGGCTCTTCTTTACTGTTCTTTTTTGCACTAAACAATATTGGAGGCTGGGAAACCTTTGTCGAACGATTTAATGACGGATTCTGGCTCCGGCTGACCCGGCCATTGGACGATCCTACTGTTCCTTGGCTTGGAATGTGGGTAGGAATACCCATCCTAGGTTTTTACTTCTGGGCGAATAACCAGGTAATGGTGCAAAGAGTTTTATCGGCTAAATCCGTAGATCATGGCAGAAAGGGGGTGTTACTAGTTGGTTTTTTATACCTGTTAACAATCTTTATTTTTATCATTCCCGGATTGATTGCCAGGGGACTGAACCTTTTCGGAGTGGAAAACTTACCGCATGAGATTATAAGTGGAAGTGTTTTAAAAGAAACCTATGGGATCAATACTGACCAGGTTTATCCACGCTTAATACTTAAGTTATTACCAGTTGGACTAATAGGAATCATCCTTTCGGCGATGATTTCTGCCTTAACTTCTACCTTAAGTGCCACTTTGAGTTCAGTTTCTACCCTTTTTACCATGGATTTTTACAGTAAGATTGATAAAAATGCCAGTAGTCGAAAAAAGGTTTTCGTAGGCCAGGTCACCGCTGTTATCACATTAGTCATAGCCGTTATCTGGGCACCTTATATAAGAGAATTCGATTCGTTGATCGCCTACTATCAGGAAATAGTCTCCTATTTGGCACCACCCATCGTAGGAACCTTTTTTATAGGACTTTTTTGGAAACGAGCCAACGGCAAAGGTGCCATCACCGGATTGTTTTCAGGTCTACTGGTGGCAGCCTGTATCATGCTTCTGAAATATTTATTACATATTGAACTAGGGTTGCACTTTTTACTATTAGCACCAATCTTACTGATTATCAGTACCACAATTACCATAGTGGTCAGTCTACTAACCGAGCCACCACCGAAGGACAAGGTGATGGAAAATACCTGGACGAAAAATATTTGGAAACAAGAATCCAAAGAATTAGAAGGAATTGTGTGGTATAAAAATTTTAGGTTTCAGGTCGTTGTTTTGATTCTAGCCTGCTTCGGAATGTATGCTGCTTTTTTTTAGAGATTCTTGCTTAAGGATCCAACCCGCGTAGCCAGTCCCGAATTTTATGGTAAAACTCTTTAGAGAGATTACCACTTTTAAAGAATAATTACTAATCTATGAAACAATACTTTTTCGTACTGACCCTGCTATACCTATGCTTTTCTGCAAGTGCTCAAGAATTTGTACAGGTACAAGATGGACAATTTGTGAGAAAAGGGCAGAGTTATCACTATTTAGGCACCAATTTCTGGTACGGTATGAACCTTGCCGTGGCGGATGAGCAAAGACTAATTCGTGAATTAAACCGACTTGACAAATTGGGAGTGAAGAACTTACGAATTATGGCGGCTTCAGAAGGTTCTATAAATGCTCCCTGGCGTATGCAACCGACCGTTCAGATCCGACCGGGAACGATAAATGAAGACATGCTTCAGGGACTTGATTTTCTTCTTAATGAAATGAAGAAAAGAGATATGCTTGCAGTGGTATGTTTGAATAATTTTTGGCCCTGGTCTGGTGGGTTTTCACAATATGTGTCCTGGGCTAATGATGAGGAAGAAATTCCTTTTCCACCACCCGCAGCATTGGGAGATTGGAGAGTTTATCAGGAATATGCTGCACAATTTTATCAAAATGAACAAGCACAGCAATTGTTCATGCAGTTTCTGGAATTGATTCTGGAGAGAAAAAATTCTGAAAATGGCCTGCTTTATAAAAATGATCCTACGATTATGTCCTGGCAATTGGCGAATGAACCGGAGGGGGTCAATAAACCGGAATTATATCGAAAATGGATTTTTGAAACGGCTGACCGGATCAAGGAATTAGATGCAAATCATTTGGTATCTATTGGGAGCGAAGGTAATACCCCATCTGCCAAAAACGGAACGGATTTTTATAAAGATCATGATCACGCGTCAATCGATTACTGCACTTTTCATTTATGGGTACAAAACTGGGGATGGTATGACCCACTAAATGCAGAGAAAACTTACAGTTCCGCAATTATAATGGCTTCGCAATATATTTTGGATCATCTCAATACGGCCAAAAAATTACAGAAACCACTGGTTTTGGAGGAATTTGGAATTTCCAGAGACCAGAATAGTTATAGTGATACCTCCAAAGTTACGTATCGCAATCGGTACTATGCCTTTATTTTTCAATCGCTATTAAACTATTCTGAAAACCTTCCACAAATGGCAGGAGCGAATTTTTGGGCCTGGGGAGGAGAAGGTCGACCGGAAGAGCCAAAAGCGATATGGAAACTTGGAGCAGATTTTATTGGAGATCCACCGCACGAATACCAGGGTTGGTATTCTGTATACGATCAGGATATTACGACCCTGTTAATCATCCGGGAGTTTGCTGAAAAGTTTAGTGCACTGGATCAAAATAAATCTTTGAAATAAAAATGCCATGAATAACTTGAGCAACTCGAAATTGAAATGTCCAACCAGGACCCACAAAAGGTGCTGGACATTACTTCTGCTTTTATTAGGTATTGCCTGCAAGCCGGTAAAAACGGATTCAGCGTCTGAAAAAAATCAGCAAAATAGACCAAATATCCTTTATATTATGGCAGATGATTTGACCATACAAGCCATTAGCGCCTACAAAGGCATTTACCAAGAATTGGCGCCTACCCCTAATATTGACCGTATTGCTCAGGAAGGCATGCTTTTTTATAACGTGTTATCGACTAATGCTATCTGTGGTCCGAGTAGAGCTTCGATCCTCACAGGCAATTACAGTAATGTACACGGATACTATAAAAACGAAAGTGGAGGAAAGTTTAATGCAGATCTTTGGACCTTTCCTCAGGAATTTCAGAAGAACGGTTACAAGACGGCCTTGTTCGGTAAATGGCATTTAGGTTCCAAACCAAAGGGTTTTGATACCTATGCTTATCACAATGCAGTAGTACAACAAGGAACCTATTGGAATCCAGTTTATAATGAGAATGGGGAAAACCGGATAGAGAAGGGATATGCGACGAACCTAACTACTGAATTTGCGTTGGACTGGATGGAAAATGTAAAAACGGATAACCAGCCATTTCTCCTGATGCTTCAGTATAAGGCACCCCATCGGCCCTGGCGGAGAGATACAGTGTATTCCAGTCTGTGGGAGAACCAAGATTTTCCCTATCCAGCAAGCTTCAATGATTCCTATAAAGGAAGAGAATTAACAGCCGGGGATACAGAAATGACGCTAGATTATCTTACTAGAAATGATTTAAAACTTACTCCACCACCTGATTTAGAAGGAGAGTCGCTTAGGGTTTGGAAGCTCTATGGGTTAAGGTCTTCCGAAGTAGTAAAACCCGACTCACTGAATGTGGAGGAAGGTAAAAGATGGCGTTACCAAACTTATATAAAGGATTATTTAGCCTGCGTCAAATCGGTGGACGATAATATCGGGAAGGTGTTAAACTACTTGGAAGAAAATCAATTACAGGATAATACCATCGTGATACTTACCTCCGATCAGGGTTTTTATTTGGGAGATCATGGTTTTTTCGATAAACGATTTATTTATGATGAATCCATTAAAATGCCTTTTATGGTTCGATATCCTGAAAAGATTCAACAAGGTAGTGTGAATAAAATGCTTATTGCAAATATCGATATTGCGGAAACTTTACTGGATCTGGCGGATATTCAGAATTATCCCGATACTCAGGGAGAAAGCTTTGCACCAATTCTTTTTGGAAAGGATTTATCTCAATGGAAGGAAAGCGTGTATTATCATTATTACGAATTCCCTTACTGGCATCATGTCCAGCCTCACTACGGAATACGAACCCAGAAATATACGTTGGCTCACTTCTATTATAATATGGATCAATGGGAACTTTATGATCTCGATAAGGATCCTAATCAATTACACAATGTGGCTAATGATCCTGCATATAATGAGGTCATGGAACGATTAACAAAACGATTGAAGAAAGACATGATTCATTATCAGGATTATCAATCCTTGACCAATTTTAAAACGATTACTGACACTGATTTTGGTGCAATCACCAAGGAAAAAAATTAAAAATTATGAATAAAGAAGCACCTATTGTTTTAACGTTGGATGCCGGAGGGACTAATTTGTCCTTTATGGCTATCCAGGATGATTTATTTCTAACCCAGACGGTTACTAAAGAAACGGATTCAAGTGATCTTGATAATTGTCTACAAACAATTACCGAAGGATTTTACGAACTAATTGCTTTGATCGGTAAGCAACCTGACGCAATAAGCTTCGCCTTTCCCGGACCTTCAGATTACCTCGGAGGAGTCATTGGAGACTTGATTAATATACCATGTTTTAAGGGAGGGGTTGCCCTTGGTTCTTATCTTGAAAATCAATTTAAAATTCCAGTCTTCATAAATAATGATGGCGATCTTTTTGCATATGGAGAATATATGAAAGGTTTTCTTCCAGAGTTGAATGCCGAAATTCAAAATACCAACAGTCGTAGAACATATAAAAGTTTATTTGGTATCACACTGGGAACAGGATTTGGCGGGGGGCTGGTGATTAATGGTCAGCTTATTACCGGTGAAAATTCGGCTTCCAGTGAAATATGGTTGATGAGGCATTTTCAAAACCAGAAGGTTTATGTTGAGGAGGGCGTTAGTGTGCGTTCGATTAAATCTGATTACGCTGCTTACAGTGGGGATCATCGAGAGCTATCACCAGAGGATATTTTTGCCATAGCCAAAAAAACCAAAGATGGAAATCAAAAAGCCGCTTGGAAATCCTTTGAGAACACCGGAATTAATATCGGGGAAGCCCTGGCTAATGTGATCGCGCTGTTGGACTGTCCAATAGTTATTGGCGGAGGTCTGTCCGGAGCTTCTGAAATTATTCTTCCTACCATTATCCGACATTTGAATGGTGCTATTGAAACAAAAGATGGCAATAGAATTCCGCGCCTGGTTTCTACAGCCTACAATTTCGATAACAATGTAGAACGCACAAAATTTCTTAAAAACTCTTTTAGAAAAGCAAAGGTTCCTCACTTTAATAAAGAGGTAGGATATATAGAAGAAAAGAAAATTCCCCTGGGGCTTAGTAGATTAGGAACCAATAAGGCCACCGCACTAGGTGCGTATCATTTTGCCAGGAATATTCTTACTCAGGACTTACAACTAAATCGTTTTATTTAGTTCACGATTATGCAGCGGAAAACAACCTTGAAAGAATTATCGAAATCGCTGAACCTATCCATCAGTACGATTTCCAAAGCTTTAAACAATAGTCCGGAAATCAGTAAAGCTACAGTAGAGAAAGTAAAACGGTCAGCTGCCCTTCATAACTATATTCCCAACTTTGCAGCTAGAAATTTGAAGGCCGGGAATAGTGGAACTATTGGTATAGTATTACCCACCATGAGCAATCCTTTCTTTTCCAGTGCATTTGAAGGAATAGAAGCCGCATTAATGAAGAGAGGCTACAAAAGTCTGGTTTTTCTTTCTCATGAATCTTTAGACCTAGAGCGAACAGGAATTCAGAAACTGGTAGAAACCCAAATTGACGGACTGATTATTTCCCCTGCCCACGAAACCATTAATTCAAAGAGTATTCAGCACTTAACACAATTAAAATCTCTGCATATCCCTATTGTCACTCTGGACAGAACCTTGCATGAAATAGCCTGCGATTCCATTACTACCGATGAAGAACTAAAAGCAGAAATCGCCATTAGTAATATGCAAAAAAGTGGATGTAAAAACATCATTTTTCTGTCTGGTACGATAGGTGCCACACGAAAAACAGGTTATAAACAGGCTTTGAAGTCAGTAGGCCAGGTTACCCGTATCATGGAGTACCATAGTGATTTTCCAAAAGATGAACTCTTAGAGATGCTGCTTGCAAAATCAATTGATGGCATTATGGCCTGCAGTGAACATTGTGCGATTCAAGTCATGAGCTTTATCTTACAAAATGGGTTTTCTATACCACAAGATGTATCAGTAATCAGTTATCATAACAGCTCAATAGGACAGTCTTTCTGGCCGGCACTCAGTACCATTGATTTAAAACCTGAAGAACAAGGAAATCTCGCCGTCCAAACATTATTTGATAGAATAAATGGCCTGCTTCCCTCTGGGAAAATAAATTATCAATTGGATTCAGAAATTATTCAACGCAGCTCTACCAAACCGATAAGAAGTTAATTGAAGCAATTGTAACCCAATAACAAACATATCATGAAAAAACAAAAAACTATAAAGTACCATTTGGTACTTATTTGCTTCTTAGCTATTCCTTTCTTGCACTTTGCTCAGCAAAAACGAGTAATCCATTCTTGGATTACTACCCAAGATCGAAGCATGCTTTTTCAAGCGCAAGATTCTATTATTCCATTCTCCAAGTCAACGAATCCAAGGTATCCGGCAATAATCGTGGATCCAGTCCATCGTATGCAAGAGGTGGATGGATTTGGGTTTGCCCTTACCGGAGGTAGCGCAGAATTGCTGATAGGTATGAATCCGGAGAAACGAAAAGTCATCCTGCAAGAATTATTTGGAATGCATAATGATGATATTGGCATCAGCTTTATCAGGCTAAGCATTGGCTCTTCTGACCTAAATAGTTACACTTTCTCCTATGATGATCTGGAGAACCGTGAAACCGATACGGAGTTAAAAAGCTTTAATCTGGGGCAGGATCTTCAGGATGTGGTACCCGTCATGAAAGAAATTTTAGCGATTAATCCAGATATAAAAATCATGGGATCACCCTGGTCAGCTCCAGTATGGATGAAAACCAATCAAAATATTCGCGGTGGAAAGCTTAAAGAAACCTATTATGAAGTGTATGCTGATTATTTTGTGAAGTATATCTTAGAAATGGAAAAGCAGGGTATTCCTATACACTCGATTACCATCCAGAATGAGCCGATGAATTCGCGTAATACTCCGAGCATGTCTTGGTACTGGTATGAGCAGGCGGGTTTTATAAAAAATTATCTGGGCCCCAAATTTCAAGAGTATCAGCTCGATACGAAGATTATTATTTTTGATCATAATACCGATCGACCAGATTACCCCTTAAGTATATTGCAGGATAGTTTGGCCAGTAAATATGTCTATGGTTCTGCATTCCACAATTATCGCGGCAACATGGAAACCATGTCTATGGTACACCGGGCACGTCCCGATAAACATATTTTCTTTACTGAACAAATGGTGACTGAAAAACCTAATAATAGTACTATAGGAATTACAGATCCCTTTAATCGCCTCATTATTCAAGGAATGAACAACTGGAGCCGAAATGTCATATTATGGAATCTTGCAGCAGATCCTAATAACGATCCGCATACCGATAACGGCGGTTGCTCCATGTGCCAAGGTGCCCTCACCATTGCAGGGAATACAGTTTCCCGCAATCTGGCTTACTACACAATTGCGCATGCGTCCAAATTTGTAAGACCCGGGTCCACCCGTATTCATACGACTCAACCTACCGATCCAAGTGTGTATTTATATGAAGATGAACAAAGAGCTAAGGTTAACAGAGTATGGGAAAGTCAGAGCAGCCCTCTATTGCCTAATGTGGCTTTTGAAACACCGAAGAACAATATCGTGCTGATTGTTTCAAATACTAGTTCCGATCAACACTCGGTGAAGATTCAATACAAGGGAGAATATGCAAACGTACCTCTTGAACCAGGATCTGTCGGTACATTTGTATGGAACCAATAAATAAAAAATTTTCTTTTTAAAAATATCAATTAAAAATGCCACCATTTCTGGTGGCATTTACGCTTGCTTACGGTTAATAGATCAAAAAATATTCAAGCGTGATTTTTAATATAGGTAGTCAAAAGCAACTGTGTCATAATATCCGAAGTTTCCATCTTCATTTGCACCAAAGCATGCAAGCATAATGGAATTGGAGTCATATCCATAAGGAGTGCCAGGAATATGTACAGCTCCATCATTACCGGCTGCTTCACCTGATTGTCCACAACTGGCCCTAGTATCCCAATCAGTATGTCTCATTCCAAGAGTGTGACCAATTTCATGGGTAATAACGTGTTGATTTGTTGCAGTACTATAATTTTCCATTCCAGAGAAAATTTGTACATATTTATAAGGGTTTCCATTAGACGGGAAACCGGCTACTCCACCAGCTTCTCCATTCGGTTCTTGAAATACTACAATATCATAAGGAGAAATGTTTGTTCCAAACGTCAGGGTGAAGTTCAATCCTATATTTAGGGAGTTATAATTTGCAACAGCTGCCTGTAAAGCATTTCTTTGTTTAGCAGATAAATTTTGACCATAACCTGTACCGGTATAGCCAATAACATTTATCGTTCGGGGACTGCTTACAAGATTGTATGTGCGATATTGCTTTGAATCAATACGAAGTGGCTTCATTTCTTTGAGCTGTTGAGGTGTCATGGCAATATCCCCTTCAATTAAAATACGCATTTCACTCTCACCACCTGGTAAAGTAAAAGATTCGTATTTAACTTCATTTGCATTTAAATGGAGATCACTGATTTTTTGTAATTCAGTATCGGATAGTTCTCTTACTTGTTTTTTAGCTGATGTTGGTTCTTCATGAATTTGGTCCATTTCATCTTTATTACATGATGATAGTGAAACAAACATAACTGCTAAAAGCAGGAAGTTGATTTTTTTAAAATTCATAATATTGGTGTTTAGGGTTATTAATGATCTCAATTTACCTCCATTGCTTATTTAATCAAATTGATTGACCGTAAGGATTTTACGGGATTACCGTAAAACGTCCTTAAATACCCTTGACTGGGTATTCTTCGGTATGGATATGGTAAGTACTTTAGCTGCCAACAAATGAAAATTTGTAAATTACGGCACTAACCAATTAAAACTTGATTATGGACTCTTACCCGATTCTCGGTTCTTTTACTGAATTTAATTCTAGCTTTAAATTTGATATAGCTTTAGCGGTGCCGCCCTTCAGTAATGATAGAAAACCAGGAAAATTGATTCTATCTATTGTTGGATCCTATGAATCAAGTGTGAGCGACGGTGTGCCAAATAAAATGACGCTTCCTGTGTTGTTTTTAATCGTAAATGGAAATAGACAAATTCCGAGAAATGCTAATGAGGTACCAGATAATTCGCTTCCTGATTGTTTGGATTTTAGTGAGATTAAGACTACCAGAAATAAATCTACAGTTTTAAAAGCAAATACATCCCAGGTGCTTACTATTGTTTTTCACTCTGATCAAGATCCTGATAACATTATTGATTGTTTTAAAACCTATTTGGATAAGGAGCTTTATCAGTTTTATTTAGGGAAATCAGTTGGAGAAAGTTTTGCATCCTATTATCGGGCAAATTGCATGAAAGGCCTGGAACTTGCTCAACCGGAGACTTCTGGAGGGGGAATTTTAGTTGGAGGATAATTGAGATTATCTATTCGTTATATTGTTTTCAATGCAGCAAGTTTGTTACTTGCTGCTTTTTGCTATTCACAGCAGCCAGATTTATCTACGGTTGACAGTCTAGTATCTGTTGGGGACTATTCGCAATCCGAGCTATTATTACAAGAAATCGATACCACTAAATTATCCAGGACCGAACTGGCGCAGTTTCATTTTCTTTTCGGACAAATACAAATTAATGTCAATAGTTCTGATGAAAGCCTAGATCAATTTTTAAAGGCTAAAAGAATATACTCTAGTCTGGATAGTCTTAATAATGTTGCTATTATTAATCTAAAAATCGCCGAATCCTTAAATGCCTTAAACAACCCGGATCTCGATCCGCAACCTTATATAAACGAATATTTGGAATACGCAGAGGATAATGGAGATCCAGCGCTACTATCAAAAGCCTATATGCAACTAGGTAAGATTTATATTAATTCAGACCCGGACAAAACCATTAAATTTTTCAATAATGCACTGGATCAAAACTCACGGATAAATGATAGCCTGATGGACGCAAAAATCCATCATAACCTGGGTGTGGTATATGGTGAAATACTGAAACAAAAAGATTCTGCCCTTTATCATTACGATATAGCTTTAAAGCAATATCAAAAGGAAAATCTGGAAGATTATATCTCTTATATCTTTAATAATAAGGCATCACTATATCGGAATCTTGGAGATTATGATGCTGCAATCGCCTGGTATCAAAAAACTGATAGCCTGGAGATGCGACAGTATGAATTGGGTACCCGCCAGTTTTTATATAAAAATATGGCCGAGACCTATGAGCTCAATCAGGATTACGAAAATGCGCTTCGCTATCGCAAATTGGAAAACAGCTATCGGGACAGCATTAACCAGGCAGAACAGGATAAGGCCTTGTTGGATGTCAATACTAAATACCAGGTAGAAAAAAAGGAGAATGAGAATTTAAAGCTCAAGCAGCATCAAACCATTCTCTGGATTTTATCTGGAATTTTACTATTGCTGTTTCTGATTGCATACCTCGCTTACCGCAATGCCCAGTCCAGAAAGAAATTGCTGGTAAAAGATCATGAGATAGAAAAGGAGAGACTGGAAAAGTCTTTGAAAGATCAGCAGCTATCCGGATTGGATGCCATGATTGAAGGTCAGGAAAAGGAACGCCAGCGTATAGCAAACGATTTGCATGACAACCTGGGCAGTTTATTGGCGACACTAAAACTTCATTTTCAAAATTTAAAAGTCAGAAAGGACAGACTGAAAGAGGAGGAAGATCGATTGATGAAACAGACTGATGAGTTACTCGATGAAGCCTACCAGGAGGTGAGAAAAATTGCCCATGTAAAGAATGCCGGTATGAAAGGACAGGAAGGTTTAGTGCCGGCTATAATGAATTTTGCCAGTAAGGTGTCTGCTTCCAGTAAATTAATAATTGAGGTGGAAGATCACGGTATGGATGAGCGGATGGAAAATAGCCTGGAAATCATGATCTTTCGATTCATTCAGGAGCTTGTAACCAATATTATAAAACATGCAGAAGCAAGTCGTGCGATCATTTATCTGACGCATCATGGCGATTCTTTAAATATAATGGTGGAAGACGATGGAAAAGGTTTTGAACGAAATCAGATCAAGCCAAAAGATGGCATGGGAATCCACTCTATCCAAAAAAGGGTGGAATTGCAGGAAGGAACGGTCGATATTGAATCGGTTCCGGGAAAAGGAACTACAGTTATTATTAATATTCCAATACAATGATAAGACTAGCCATTGCAGAAGATCATACTTCGCTTATAGACGGGATCAAAGTTTTCTTTGAATATGAGGAGGATATTGAATTCCTGGGATTCGCGACAAACGGCAAAGAATTGTTAGAATTGGCAAAAAATAAAAGGATCAATTTCGTGATTACAGATATTCGGATGCCAATAATGGATGGGATACAATTAACCAGAGCCTTAACAGAACAATATCCAGAAATTAAGGTTTTGGCTTTTACCATGTTTGACCAGGATGAGGCTGTAAAGCAAATGCTAAATGCTGGAGCCAAGGGTTACATACTAAAAAATGCAGGCCTGAAGGAGTTGTTATACGCCATACGGACAATTCACAAAGGAGAGAATTATTTTGACCATAACATTCAGGTGCCAGACGATGAAAATTTAAAATCAGGCCGACGAGAGAAAGGCTTGCTTACAAAACGAGAGCTGGAGATCTTAAAGCTAATTGGTGTTGGGAAAATCAATCAGGAAATTGCCGATGAGTTATTCATAGGGAAGACCACAGTTGAAACACACCGCAAAAATATGATGAGAAAGCTAGATCTCTCTGGTTCCGGTGAGTTGTTGAGGTATGCGCTTCAGCACAAGTACGATTTCTAAAATCTACCCTTGGCAGGGTATGTTTTTCGTTGTGATTCGGGGATATATTACAACTATTAAACTCTCGAATTCATGAAACGCTTTATACCAATTATTCTTTTTGCTTTATTCCATTCTAGTACCTTTTCTAAAAGGATTCGAGTTCGAGGTGAACATAATTATCGAATGATTGAACCAAAAGGTGAAATATCTACTAGAGATGAATCTAAGATTATTACAAGTGATTGCATGTACTTAATTTGTCTTTAAGACTGGATTGATTAATTTGAAATTCTAATGAATTCGTCAGGAAAGTGTGGTGATCCTGATATTTAAAAATCTCCTTGTACGATATCTTCTTTCGAAAGCTGTACAGCTATACTTAAGGTCTCAAGATCATACTCTTGTTTAATCGTTGTAACATCGCTTTGAATGACTTCCAAAGCTTTTTCTCTTGAAATGCCGTCATTAAAACTTGAAACCCAGGTATGATCCATGGATTCTATTTTTGACCATTCTTTTTCCTGCATCGCTTCATTAAAATGATTTATTTTTTCCGAAGAGTTCGTTTTTAGATCAATTGAAATTAGTGCATTCAGCCCCATAAAATTTTCATTTTTGAAGTTAGATAAGGTTACGTAGTAAAACTTCTTTACTATTCGTTTATAAAAATGTTCTCCTGGTGCCATTTTATTGATTGAACAGATGGAAACCAAGATTTCTTACTGGGCAATAATAAATCTTTCCCATCAAACTGGGTTAAAGTGAACTTGGAATCTTTGTCATTAACGAGGCTTGAAACCTTTACTTTATAATCTTCGGTAATACTAATTAGACCACGATCGAAAGCCCGGTGAAGGGTAGGAGAGAGTGCGATACCATTACTTACTGTGTCATCGTTGGAAAGACTGAAAGGATGAATATGGCAGGCATCAATCATCTGAATGTTTGGTGGCCCCATAATGCGCATACCCGAGATACTGCATTTATAATCGTAAATTCTTGGAATACTCCGCTTAAACAGACCACCACGTATAAAAATTTCTTCTTGGTAGCTGCTATCGTCCAGTTGTGATTTTAGTGAAAGTAATCGTTCCCTGTATTCCTTTCCCGATTCATTTTGGATTTGGTACTCCAGCAACGATTCTTCGGCTGAATTTAAATCATTCCAGTAGTTACTCCGGGTATCATAAAAATAGTACTGTAGCAATTGTTCTTCCAGAACCTGGCAGGTTTCTGACTGTTGTAATAAAAGAAATAACTCGGCATCAATAACTGCAAAGGCAACGGTTTCCCGTAAATTTTTAAAGCTGCGGATGCTTCCCGACCGTGTAATCCCTATCTCCATACCGGGTTTTGCGATCAAATCCCAGAACGGCTCTGACCGCAAATGGAAAAAAGGAAGGGCAAAATTCTCAGTATGGCCGGTATCTACAAGCTGTTTCCAGGTCTCGCGGAAATTTAAAAGCAACTCGGGTGTTATGAAAACTTTGTTGTTAGTAATATGACCTTTTCTAATGCCATTTATTATGGCGAGAAGCATTATCGGTTTATGAGGAGCTTTAGTAAGATTTGCACTAACTCCACGTTTTAATTTTTTAAAATACCACAAGTATTTACTTAAATTAGGCAATGGTGCTTTTTTATATATTGTGAAAAATTAAGGGTAAAATATTAACTCTAATAATTTACGTGACTTGTCAGAATTGTAAATCTATGAAATACTCAAAATAATTGACAAGCGTAATTCTATATTTAAATCAATTATTTCTTTGTGGTAAATTTTTTACTAACTAAGAATTTGAAAAAACATAGTATTAAATTATTTCAATCAAGTTGAAAGTGAAATAATTCCTTTGGATGAAGTTCTAATCCTTTTGCAAGTTCTAAAACGGTAGATAGTTGAATATTTATTTCACCTTTTTCTATTCGGGAAATGTGACTGTAATCAATATCACATCGTTGGGCTAGTTGGCGATAGGAAAGTTTTTTTTCTAATCTAGTTTCTTTTAAGTTGTTTCCAAAGACTTTTAAAAAATCTTCTTTTGATATTTCTTTAGCCATTTCCACTGCTTTCTCGAAGCAATCTGAAAATATTTAACATATTTATTGTGGCATTAAAATACCACACAGGAAAATTTTATTTATATTTGATTCATAATTAATATATTGCGAACTTCTTAAAATATTAGAAGCATTCGCTTTGAGTCTCGCTATCAAAAACTGGTAATTTTTAAGCAACGAGATGATAAGTGTGAATGCTCACGACCCGGGCGTGGGCTCTCTTATCGTTGTGCGGTATACCAGTACCTTGATAGCATAAGTTGAGTTTCGCGCCTGTTTTTTTGCGCTTTATTCTTCTTTGCTCCAGGCGTTTTACTTCCTAAAGACATTTCGCTAGTACCACAGTAATGAGTTATTGAAGCGTCCGAAAAGATCATTCAGTCCGGCTAGTCAGGCTAATATTGAAAATCGTTCTAATCATTTATTCCTTGAAAGAAAATCATTTATCGCAGAACCACAATTAGATTACCATCATACTATCGGTAAGGCAAACTTTAATATGTTGATTGGTACGACCTTCCAGGAAAGTCGATCGGGGCTTACAAATTTACAAGGAACCGGTTATGCATCGGAGGGCCTAATCGGAAATTTAAATGCTGCACAGAATATAATATCACCTGCTGATGAAAATACGGAATATCGCTATAGCGCAATTTTCAGCCGGATCGGATTGAACTGGGATAAACGCTACTTTTTAAACCTTACCGGAAGACGTGATGGATCATCAAGATTTGGAGACGGAAAACGACTGGCCAATTTTGGCGCGTTAGGTGCAGCTTGGATTTTCTCAGAAGAAAGTTTTATTCCTAATTCATCTTCGTTTTTGACATTCGGAAAATTGAGAGCGAGTTATGGAACAACTGGAAGTGATCAAATAGGTGATTATGGATATTTAGATACATATTCTCCAACTTTGGGACCTGGAGGTTTATTTCCAAACCAATTGTCCAATCCTGATTATTCATGGGAGGTGAACAAAAAACTGGAAGCTGCGATAGAACTTGGATTTTTTGATAATCGAGTGAATATTTCAGCGAGTTGGTATCGCAACCGTTCTTCTAACCAACTGGTTGGTTTTTCTTTACCGGCAATTACCGGCAATTACCGGATTCACAAGTGTACAGGCAAATTTACCGGCTACTGTGCAAAATACGGGCTTTGAGATGGTACTCGCTTCAAATCTGGTTTCAGGCCAAAATTTTGAATGGAACACCAATTTTAACTTCAGCATTCCGAAGAACGAACTTTTGAGATACCCGGGATTACAAGAATCTACCTATGCTAATAAATATGTCGTAGGAGAGCCACTCAACATAGAATTACTTTACCAATACACAGGTCTGGATCCCGAAACAGGTTTTTACAGTGTATTAGATAGGAATGACGATGGAAGCCTTGACTATGAAGATAGAAAAATCGCCTTGGATAAAAGCCCAAGTTTCTTTGGGGGTTGGAATCATGAATTAAACTTTAAAAACTTTAGCCTGCAATTCTTATGGAGATTTGTAAAGCAGGAGGGTACTCTTGAATTATTTAAAGCAGGGTTTCTTCAAAATCAACGCGCAGAGGTAATTGATGCCTTAAACACTAATACCCAATATCAGCTGGTTTCAAGAAGCACTGCGGCTTCAAGGGCTTATAACAATGTACTTAATTCAAATTATACCATAACCGATGCCTCTTTTTTGAGATTACAAAACCTCAATTTGAGCTATGATGTACCAAAGAATTGGTTGAGACCACTGGGTATGAAAAGCGCTACGCTCTTTTTTACCGGGCAGAACCTAATTACTCTGACCTCCTATAAGGGGCTGGATCCAGAAATACCAAATGGAGGAATTAATTTCAATTCTTTGAGAAGTATTACAACCGGCCTTAATCTCAAATTTTAAAATTTTAGCAATGAAAAATCTATATAAAAAAATTAGCATAATGATTCTTTCAGGTTTCCTTACCATTTCCTGTGAGGATTATTTGGAAGTGGATTCCCCAGCGTATAAAATAGGGAGAAGGGAAGTTTTCGATGAAGACGCCACCGCTGAAAGTGCCATGAAAGGTATTTATAATCAACTTTTTACAGCAGCCTTTAGTAGTGGATATGAGAATAGCGTCACCGTATTAGCAGGATTGTCTTCTGATAACATTCAAAGTCTTCGGGAAAATGATCTGCTTCTAAGGGAATTTGATCAGCATTCGATTTCGCCGAATAATGAAAGAAATCTAGCCCTTTGGTCCAGTACCTACCAGGTGATTTATATGACAAATTCATTGCTGCAAGGCCTGGAAGATTCTCAAAACTTAACTCCTGAGATTGGTGACAGGCTTAAAGGAGAAGCCTTAACAGTTAGAGCCTTTACCTATTTTTATTTGGTAAATCTTTATGGACCTGTTCCATTAATCCTTTCGACGGATTATAGGGACAACTCGACGGCTTCCAGAAATTCGGTTGAATTAGTATATGATCAGGTACTATCTGATCTAATGGTTGCCCGGGACTTGCTTACTGACGAATATCCAAACGGAGATCGAACCCAAATCAACAGAAATGTTGCCAATGGATTATTGGCAAGAGTTCACTTATTTCTTGGAGATTGGCAGGAAGCAGAAATTTATAGCACACAAGTAATAGAAAGTAATTCTCAATATGAGTTATCGGATGACTTAAACGCTGTATTTCTAGCGAACAGTAAAGAAGCGATTTGGCAGCTAACTCCTGAGGGTAGAGGAGGGCCAATAGGCTATACTAACGAAGGCAGTATCTTTATATTTCTATCTTTTGCACCTTGTTTTACAAAAGTTTCACTGACAGATGACTTGGTAGTGACTTTTTCTGAAGCAGACCAACGTCTACAAAACTGGATTGGTTTTAATGAACAAACCGAAAAGTATTTTCCTTTTAAGTACAAGGATAGAAGCTCCTTTAATGAAATTAAAGAGTTTTCTATGGTTCTAAGACTGGCCGAACAATATTTAATTCGCGCTCAAGCCAGAAATATGCTTAATAATTCTTTGGGTGCTCTGAATGATTTAAATAAAATAAGGGAAAGAGCTACAGTTGATCTCCTTTCAAACGAGCAATCCTATTCTCAGGAGGAACTTAGCGATTTAATCTTTCAAGAACGCAGCAAAGAATTATTTGCCGAATGGGGACACCGATGGCTGGATTTAAAAAGAGAGAAAAGAGCAGAATCTATTTTGGGTGGTGTCGGTAATGATTGGAGTGCTGAGGATGCATTATACCCAATTCCGGCACAGGAGAGAGCTAAAAACGTGAACCTAACTCAAAATCCGGGATATTAAATGAAACTATATATCAAATTAATACTCGCACTTTTCATAAGTAGCCATATTCTCGGGCAAGAAAAATTACTGACAGAATCTAAGGTTCAGTTGGATGAAAGTATCCGTCAGGGAAAGTTGAAAAATGGAATGAATTATTTTATTAAGAATTTACCCGCTTCGAATAACAAATTAGCTATGAGGTTATACGTTAAAGTAGGCAGGTATCAACAACAACAAGATGAGTTCGAATTCATTCATTTTTTGGAACATATGGCTTTTAAGAAAACGAATAATTTTCCAGATGGGATATTTCAGTATCTCGAAGAAAATGAGAATTTAAATCTTAGTAAATATGCTGTCAATGGTCATACGGGTATTAATCATACGGAGTATGTTTTTGATGGCAATTCGGACGATTTTAATTCCATAAAGACCGGCCTTATGTGGTTTAAAGATATTGTCGATGGACTAGCTCTTGAAGCGGAAGAAATAGAAACTGAAAAAGGTGTCATTATACAGGAAACGATTATGAGGTCAGGTGATAATTTTCCCAAATTCTATAACGATCTCAAACTGCAAAGAATTTTCTACCCCTGCGTTACGGATGGCTCAAATTTTTTAGGAAAAATAAGAGGTATTAAAACTCAGGCTATACGAAATTTTTATACCAAGTGGTACCAGCCAAAAGATATGGCTATAGTCCTGGTAGGAAATATTCCAGATATTGAACGGGTCGAGAAAAAAATCAGATCTGTTTTTTCAGAAACTGAAAATAATTCTCATCAAGTTCAAAAGAATAACTGTGACTCACTCTTTTTGAAGCGACCACCTCAATTTAAAACCTTTGTAAAAGAAACCGATGAAAGGTTGAATTCAGATAGTCAAATTAACATTTTGTACAGGAGTACAAAAAGGAGTATTAAAAGAAGTAATCTCGAGGCACAATGGAAAATGCAATTTGAACTATTCTTAATGATATTAAATCAACGTATTACGGAGAATAATAGGAATTATCATAATTTTTTTAATGCTCTATGCAACCATACCGAGAATGCTAACAGATTCCCTGATGCCCTGGAAATAAAACTATCAGTTGAACAGGGAAAGGAAAGGATGGCCTTGGAGGATGTTTTTGCTGATATAGGTCAGCTTATTCGTTATGGGGTTTCGGAAGCGTATTTTGAAAAGGCTAAGAATGAATTTTCAAAAAACCTTCAAGACAAGGATTTGAGTGATTCAAAGTTTTGGTTAATGGGAATTCAGGATTATTTCATTGATGATATTCCATTTAATAAAAATCAAATTCAAATTGTTCAGAATTGGCTTGCTGATTATGATCTACATTCTTTTAATCGATTTATAAAAGAACTTGAACTAGGTGTCCCGGATGATATTGCAGTTATGATTTCTACTAATGATCCAGTGCATAAATTCCAAGAAGATGAAATTCGAACCTTGATATACGAGTCTTATAAAAATCCTGTAGGTCCGTATGTAGTCCCAAAAACTCCTGAGAGTTTGATGAGTGATCAGGCTAAAAGAAATTTGCAAGAGAAGGGAATACTATACATGAACTCTGGTCGAAAGAATATTCAGGAATTTAGATTGGCTAATAATATTAGGATAATCCTTAGTTCATTTAAGTCAACGCCGGGAAGTCTTCAAAATAGCATTTATATTCATGGGTATAAAAAGTTAGGAGCTTCTAGCCTTAAACCTGAAGATTATTTCTCAGCCGTATCTGCACCGGACCTTATTAAAAACGGAGGAATAGGTGATCTTGATAAGTTTGAATTTCAGCGATATGCAGAAGGAAACAGTTTAGTTTGGCAATTGATACAACCATATATCAGTAATTTAGAATCTGGAATTACAATTAGTGGGTCAGAAAAGGATTTTGAAAAAATGCTTCAGACAATTTTTTTATTACTTACCAAACCGATAAAAAATGAAAAAGTTTTTAATGACTGGTTAAAAGATGAAAGCAAAAAACTGAATAATGCGATCGCTAATATCAACGATTCCTATATGAGGTCGAGTATCGAAAGATTAACCGGGAATTATACTTTACGCGGGGATATGGTTGAAAGACTTCAAGGACTTGATAAAGTGAGCTATGAAAAATCCTACGATATTTTTTCAAATATTCTGGGAAATGCTAATGGATACACTTTTATTATTACAGGAGACTTTTCAAGTAGTAATTTGATACCACTGATAAATAAATATTTAGGAAATATCCCAAAAATAGATAACAATCAATCGTCATTTGAAAACCTAAATAAGTCTCCGAAGTTACCAAAGGGTCCGGTAAAAGTAGAATTACCAGTTCAAGAAGCCAAAACCAATAATAAACAATATGCAGTAAAATTTATATCTCCCGGGAATAAAAATAATTGGAAGGAACATATTAGGGTTAAAGCCCTCGGCTTTGTAATATATAATGAACTCTACAAATTACGGTTCGAGAAGGATCTATCCATCTACTCTGTAAGCTCAGGTGGTCAATTCGATTTTAATACGAATCAATACATTATTGGACCAAATTTGGATGTTATTCCTGAAGATTATGAAAAAATAAAAAAAGAGTTTTTTAAGATTGTTGAAATGCTGAAAACTGATTTAATTACGGAAGAAGCTTTAAGCCAAAGTTTACGAATTTTACAATCCTTCACAGATGAAAAATTAAGAGCTGGAAATAATTTAGCTAAAAGTCAAAAAATATATGATCACTATTATTATGATCTTGATTGGGTTGATAATAGAGAACTTGTTGAATTTATAAAAACTATTAAACCCGAAGATATCAAGTTAAGCGCTCGAAAATACCTGAAGGATGAGAATTTATGGGAATTTGTTCAAAAAAATAATACTGGCAAACTTGAAAATTAAAATAAAACAAACCGGGATTAACCCGGTTTGTTATTTTTAAATTACAATTAAAGTTGCTTTATACTACCATCGCCTAATTTAGGCATCGAAAGGGCTGCATCATCATAAACTTTATAAATTGGACCATCTTCTCCGAATTGAACCCTACATTGGGTGCTTCCGGTACTGCAATTCTGCTCTGGAATGATAACTAACCCCTGCGGAGTTTGTACATAATCATTGTTTGGATCACTTTGTGGCTTTGAAAATGCAAATAGCATTCCCAATGAAAAAATGAAAGCAATCATCGGTAATATGATTTTTTTGAAATTCATAATATTAAGTTTTACATTAAACAAATACCTAGTTTTATACAGGTAGGCTGCTCCTGTACCTTGCGCAATAGTGTTATAAAGTTCACTATTTATATCCCTGGGTATTTGCCTTGGCAGTATTTAAATTAGTCTTTGCTGGTCTTTCATTCGGATTTTCGCGCTTCGGTGGGTGTCATACCATATTCCTTTTTAAAGGATCTGGAGAAGTGAGGAAAGCTTATAAAGCCACATTCCTCTGCAATTTCATTGATTGGTAGACTGGTATCCTTGATCATGGAATAAGCATTTTCTAGCCTTTTTCGCAAATGATAAGCGTAAATTGTATCACCATACACCCTTTTGAAAATCACTTTTATCTTACTTTCACTGGCACCAACCTCTGTAGCAATCACGGATAGTTTCTGCAATTTTCGGTCTAGTCGTTGCGTAATATACTTGTGGATTTTTCTGGCCAGCTTGCGCTGATCCTGCATTAATAAACTGCGGTATTCGCTAGGATATGTTTTGAATCCATAATCTTTACTACCCGATTTCTTTTTTAGCTTTTCATTCTGGTAAACCGATTTGAAAACAGATAGAATATAGGAGGTGTTACCATTGCCTTGAATATAATGTATGTAAGCATTTCCAGTCCAGTAGTATCCATTCTTGTGCTGTAATTCAATAGGGAAAGATTGGTTTTGTGTTGTTCTACTTTGGAGTATCTCCTCTATCTTTTCATATAGTTGTGTTTCTTTTCCCAGAAGCACTTCAATGGATTGATGAAGCATTTCTTTTTTTGTGAGTCCCAATACTTCTTCAACGTTATTAGAGTAGGCTTTGATAATGAAACTACTGTCCAGGTGGAAAATAAGGTTTTGAATAACCTCCCTGCTCTTATCATGGTTGATCTGGTGAACTACCGTATCTATTTCTTCCACCATGGTATTTAACGAAACGACGATCTGTTCCAACTCGTTTTTCTGGTTTCGTAAGGGCAGGGTGTAAGTGTATTTTCCCAAGGTGATTTCTGTTATAAAATCAAGAATTTCCTGCACCCTGTTTTGAGAGTATGAATTATACATAGTATTTAGATTTTCGATGCTTAGTTGTAACGACTCAAAAAGCTCAATGCCTCCGCAATGGTGGTAAACGCTTTTGTAGGGACAGAGGGATTACTGATGGTGATAAAAGCTTTAATAAGGGTTCCTGAGTATGCCTGATCAATGACAAATGCTACGGCAAGGGTGTTAATACAACCTTTTTCCGCCAGGTATTCTCTTGCTCCTTTACTGGCGGTTTTCATCAGCCTTACATCACATAAAATGGGATATGGGGTTCCGTTTTGAAAACGGAGCCTGGTCTTGACAATTGCCCTGGCAGCTTCAAGATCAATGACGGTATTCGGTTTGTAAACAAAGTGGAGTATACCCTCTTCGATCCAGAGATGTGCATAATCTTCACCTCGTATCATAAGGAACCCTATTAGTAATCCTAATTTACGGAATAAAAGCTTATGCCTGAACGTGTTTAAACTCCTTTAAAACAGTTATTGCTTTGTGAGTCATTGTATTTAAAGCTGTTTGCATCAATTTGCCTTTAAATTCAATCATTTGCCTTAAAAGGCTAAGGAATTAGTATTACTCAATTTTACTAATTGTTTTTAGTAGCTTAAATAGAAATATGGAATTATGGCAAAGATCAGACACAATAATATACTCAATACGGTTATCGATGTAATGACCAATGCTAAAGACTCTGGTGCGTTACATTTATACGCGGAAGATGAAAACCTGGACGGCAGGCACATTCAGATCAATAGGAGAAAATTGTTCCATTTTGGTACCACTGGTTACCTCGGACTGGAACATGATCAGCGGCTAAAACAGGGCGCAATAGAAGCCATTAACGCCTACGGTACACAATTCCCGCTTTCTAAATCATATATCTCGAATCCATTATACGCGGAGCTCGAATCACTACTAACACAAATATATAATTGTCCGGTGGTGCTAACAAAGAATAGTACACTCGGTCACTTAGGAGTCATACCAACTGTAGTCAATGATGGGGATGGAGTAATCCTTGATCATCAGGTGCACTGGAGCGTTCAAAGTGCAGTAAATCCATTAAAGCTGCGCTCCGTGCCGGTGGAAATGATCCGGCATAATAATCTGGACATGTTGGAAGATAAGGTACGTAAGTTACAATCAAAATGTAATAAGATTTGGTATATGGCAGATGGAATGTATTCCATGTTTGGGGATTATGCCCCAATACAAGAATTAATGCAGCTCATGGATAAATATCCACAGCTTCATATTTACTTTGATGATGTACACGGTATGAGCTGGAAGGGTGCTAACGGTAGCGGTTATGTAATGAGCGTATTGAAGAAGTTACCAGACAGAGTTATTCTATTTGGCACATTAAGTAAAACGTTTGGTGCGAGTGGTGCGGTCGTAGTTTGTAACGACAAAAAAATACATCAACGTATTAAGAATTTTGGTGGGCCATTGACATTTTCAGTTCAGTTGGAACCGGCATCTATCGGAGCCGCTATCGCATCAGCAAAAATTCATCTCAGTGATGAGATCTACCAATTGCAGGAAGACTTGTCTAATCGTATTGCATATTTCAGTCAGTGTGTCAGAAATACAAATTTGCCATTGATCGTTGAAAATGACTCTCCTATATTTTATATAGGTGCGGGCATGCCGGACACAGGATTTAACCTGGTGAGGAGGCTCATAGATGCAGGGTATTATGTGAATACCGGAATTTTCCCAGTGGTTCCGGTTAAAAACACCGGTCTTCGAATAACCATATGCCGAAATAACGAACAGGAAGAAATGAAAGGTCTCGTGGAGGCCATAGTTGAGAACTTTCCAAAAGCCTTGGCAGATACTCATACCACCCTCGACAGGGTAAACTTCGCATTTAGAAGAGGTATGTCAAAGAATTTAAAAGTGGTTGGTAACAAATCAAATCTTTCAATTGAATGCTATTTAACCATTAAAAAGATCCCCTCTGATTTATGGAACAAAACAGTGGGAGATCATGGATTCTATGATTGGGATGGTCTTCGGGAGATGGAGGATATTTTTTGTGAAAATGACTTGCCTGAACATAATTACAAGTTTTTCTATTACCTGGTTAAAGATGTGAATGGAAAATGCAATCTGGCAACATTTTTCACTTTTGGCCTATGGAAAGAAGACATGCTTGCACCGGACTCAGTTTCAAAAAAAATAGAAAAGCAACGGGAAACTAATTCCTATTACCATACCAGTACCTGTCTTTGTATGGGATCAATGATTACAGAGGGAGAACATTTGTACCTGGATCGAACCAATCCTAACTGGCAGGAAGCTTTTGATCTTCTTCTATTGGAAATTGAAAATATTGAAAAGAAATTGCAACCTCAGTATGTGATTTTGAGAGATTTTAAAAGTGATGATGAGACCCTGAAGGAATACCTCCACCAGAAAGGTTTTGTACAGGTGGCTATGCCCGAAGCTGCCGTTTTATCGAGTTTAAATTTTACCACCACAGAAGAATATATTAATTCGCTTAGCAAAAGTTCCAGAAAGCATTTTAGGAAGGATATTGAAGCCTTTTTTAATATACTGGACGTATCCGTTAAATCAACTTTGAAGAAAGACTTACTGGATGAATGTTACCAGCTCTATCTTGAAGTTAAAGGGAATAACATAGGGTTAAATACGTTTACTTACCCGTTCCGTTTGTTTGAGCATATGAGTTCCTGCGAAAACTGGGAGTTTATCTTAGTGAAGCTTAAAACCGAGAGTTCAGTAATTATTGGCGTGATGTGCTGTTATCGTAATAGCAATAATGTCTACACACCAGCAATTATCGGGATGGATTATAACTATTCCAGAAAATTTAATACATACCGACAGCTGCTTTTTCAAACCGTTATGCGAGCCAATCAACTAGGTTGTAAGCGGATTGATTTTGGCCTAACCGCCGGTTTTGAGAAACGAAAAATAGGTGCTACCGTTATAGAGAAATGTGCCTATCTGCAAAGCCGTGATAATTTTGCACTGGAAAGCCTGGAATGGCTTAGAACAGATTAAATTCAGATTGCCCTGCCATAATCCTGTACATATTGAAAAAAGCCCAACAAAGGTTTTACCTGTTTTCAATTAATACTAACCCAATGTTCGAGGAGGTGATGACGTTGTTTTCGAATAAACTGGACCTGATTGTCAGGTCTGCAAACTCCCATTTGAAGAAGTCGGAGAAGGGGATACAACTGTGTAATAACACCATTTCGCAATTACAGCATTTAGTGGAACAGGAAGACTTTGAGAATACAGGCGAGGAAATTAACTTTTTTAAAAATATCAAACCTTTTCCGATGAGTTACCTAATTTACTTTACGGAAATCAGAACTTGTGAATTGAGTATCCCGAAGGTGGGCAAAACGCATAAAATTAGGTACCTGGAGAAAGAGGTTAAAAAGGTGAACAAGTTTTTTGCCCGCAACAACGATTTTGTGCACTATATGGAGCAGGATTATGGGTATCTTGATCACCAGTTTTTTTGCAGAAACTACCGGAATAATTTTCCATTTACTCCAACGATTAACTATTATCAGTATCCGGAGTTTACCACCTCCCATGATATGCTATGGGCGAAAATTCAGGCTTTATACAGGTTCATTCATTATTTACGAGAAAGATTACAGGAACTCGAACCAGGAAATGACTATCTGTATCAGGAAAAAAGACCGACTGTACTTGTATGGTCCGGTTCTAAAACAGCCCTGGTGGAACTGGTCTATGCATTATATGCTAGCCAGGATATTAATCATGGAACTGCAGACATCAAAACCCTGGTTGCTGCTTTTGAAGACTTTTTTAATATCCGATTGGATAATTTCTACAAGACCTATTCGGAAATTAAAGCCCGTAAAAAGGACAGAACAAAATACCTCGCTACTCTTATGCTGAAACTTGAGGAGAGAATCTATCGGGACGATCAATGAAAAAGGCGACAGTAGGGTGCCGCCTTTTTCCAAACAAACTATTCTTTTTTCTAAAACTATTTCTGTGGAGGTTCTTATAACCAGGTAGAAATAATACCAATTATAGTTATGACCGTTAGAAATTAAAAAGGTTTAATAGCTATCATACAAATTACATTTTCCTCCATTCATCTTTTAAATGCCAGGTTCGAATTTTAGAACGTGCAAATCTTTTTTATACCCTTTTTTCCTCTCCATTCTAAGCTGCCAGCTGACAAATGCCGCTAGTGCATGAAAGCCAGCCTGTTAAACTTTTTCGTAGTACGCGGGCTATTGGGAATAAATATGCCTGTAGCTTTTCAAATTTGTCATGAAAGTCAATTCAACTCAATCCCACTGCTATTTTATGGAGATCGGAAATCCTGGCAGTGGGATTATTTAAAACAAAAAGTTATGCCAACAAGTATTATTACAACCGATGATCTTCGAGAGTTTAAAATCGAACTGCTGGAAGAAATTAAATCCTTAATGGAAAAACAATCCGAAGGTACACTGAAAAAGTACCTGAAGTCCGCTGATGTTATGGAATACCTCCAGGTCAGCCCTGGTACCCTGCAAAACCTTCGCAATAACGGAACCTTGCCGTATACCAAAATCGGTGGAATTATTTATTACGAAACCGCAGCTATTCTTAGGGTAATGGATCAGAATAAGGTCCAGCACAACATCGGTTTTGGAAGATGAATTACATCAGGCAATTAAACGAAGTCTTTAGCCTGTTCGATAAGGATGATCGCCTGAATCCCTCTCATATCAGCCTTTATATGGCGCTGTTCCAGGAATGGAACAGCTCCCGGTTTTCAAGAGGCTTCTGGATTAACCGTCGGGAAATGATGAACGCCGCTAAAATCGGTGCAAAATCCACCTATCATCGGTGTATTTGGGATCTCCATAACTGGAATTACCTGGTGTATATTCCTTCTAATAACCCTTATAAGGGCAGTAAGATCAACATGTCCGTATTTGGGACAACTGCCGAACCGGTGGAGGAACAGTGCCGTTCCACTGTAGGACAGCTCATGAACCGCAGCAGTTCCAATAACGGACAGGTACAGGGACATAATATAAACAGTTACAAAGAAAAAAATAACCTAAAAGAGAAAGAGCCCATGCACCCGGAGGAAATGATTTTATTTTTTAAAAATAGAAAGCGATCCAAAAATGAAGCGTTGACATTTTATAATCATTATGAGGCCATTGGCTGGAAAATGAGCAGTGGCATGACCATCATCAACTGGAAAAATGCCGCGGAAAAGTGGATTCTTAAACTGGAAAATAGCCAGGCGTCCCAGGAGAGAACAGGTTTAGCACGGCCATCCGAAAACCTGCGAACAACGAAGATCAAGAATTATGGAGAACCGCTCTAGCATACGGGAGGGGGGCGTGGAATACAGCCTCGGACATTTCGATGGCCGGTTTATGCAGTATGATTTTAATAAGATGCTGATTTACCTGGACGCCAAAGGTAAATTACTCTTTGGAAAAAAATTCTGTATTCATAAATCTGACAGACCGATCATCAAAAGGTTATGTGCCTATATCATTGGAGATAAACATAGTTGTAAAGTTTATGAAATCGACCTTGAGAAAGGGATCATGCTTACCGGCCCGGTCGGGTGCGGGAAGACCAGTCTGATGAAATTGATACCTCACTTAGTTCCTTCGAGACCAGCTTATGAGTTGATTTCTACGCGTAACGTGGTATTTAGTTTTCAACACCTGGGGTATAAAACCATTGAAGATTATGGGGACAGTGGGACCTTTTGTTTTGACGATCTCGGGGCGGAGCCCATTGGCCGTTTTTATGGAGAAAATTGTAATGTACTAGGGGAAGTCCTGTTGTCACGATATGAACTTTTTCGAACTACCAAAGGAAGAATCAAAACGCATGCAACGACCAATCTGAATGCCGACGAACTGGAGGATCTGTACGGAAACCGGGTCAGAAGCCGTATGCGGGAATTATTTAATCTGATCGATTTTGATAAAAATGCATGCGACAAAAGAACATGATCTCCCCGTTGAAAAATGAATTGACAAGCAGGCTTTTCAACGCATTTTTTTCCAATTAGTAAGGCGATCTGACTATTTCTGTTCATTTTTTCCATGCCCGATTTTCTTTTATGAACACCGCCCGGAGGTTGTTGCCTGAAAATCATAGCCATGTATGCCATTTTACAGGCAAATGATTTCAAAGTAAATGATATCTACAAAATATTAATAACCAGGTTTTTAGGGGTTTATTTTCATACTTTTTTAGGTGTAAACATTACTCACTAAAATCTGATAAAATGAAAAAGTCACCTCACTTTTTATGGGCTGTATCACTGATCTATTCAGCTTCTGCATTTGCCCAGATCGGGGGAATTGAAGATTCTGTATCCGATATATCCGATACTATCCGGGCGATATTCCCAATCCTTCTGGGAGTCATTTTCTTAGTAGGCTTCCTATTTAATGCCGGCCATTTTTTTGGTGAAAATGCTGACCTGAAAAAAGGAATCAGCAGGGTGCTGGTATTCGTTTTAATAACCGGGGCCGTGGTTGGAATTTTCACGTATCTCATAAGTATGTCTGTTTGATGAAACGTTATACGATGTATAGGGATATACGAAAGGAAGCTTTGATTATGGGACTTCCCGTGATGCTCTTCGGTGTCCAGATCGTGGCCTTAGTGCTATCACTGTTCCTGCTGATTTTTTCTTTTTCTCTGGTCGTGTTATTAGCCATTCTGCTGGGAAATATTGGTTTGTATCTCGGTTTATTGCGGTATGTCAGCCGGAACAAGAGCGTAACTTTTTTCCGGGTCTTTCCTAAAGAGATCAGCAATAAGGCTATTAATAAATTACCTTATGAAAAGAATAAATTTATATAGTTTTCCACCCCTTGCAGATGTCTCAGGGAACCATGCCTTTATTAGTAACGGCAACATGATTCTGGGTTATAAGGTAGTACTGCCCGAGGTGTTTTCACTCTCGGAAAAAGACTATGAATCTCTCCATGCAACCTGGTTCCGGGCTTTTAAAAACCTACCTGCACATACCGTCATACATAAGCAGGACATCTACCTGAAAACAGCATTTGATGCGGAAAACCTTCCTGATACATCCTTCCTGGAAAAAGCTACACGTAATCATTTTTGCGGAAGACAATACCTTGGTCACCAATGTTTTCTATTCTTTTGCTGGCCGGCTAATAGAAGCTTTCATAAAGCACGATTTATAAACCCTTTTACTCAGGCAAAGAAAAAGACTGTCCATGCGGAAAACGAGAAACTTCGTCGTTTTTCCCAGGCTATTCAGGAGTGTGTGAATTTTTTAAATCAGGATCGAAATCTGCAATTATTTCCATTAGAGGAAGCGAAGATTCAAAACCTGACCGGTCAATACTTTAACGGTTATAACGCAGATATTGATACGGACGTGATCCTGGGGGATCATTCCATCCGGATAGGGAAGAACTATTGGGATGTAATGGCACTGCAACATGAAACAGCCTTTCTCGAGGAAGTGCAGACAAGTCGGCCGGCCAGCAGGTTTACTTCTGATGAATTTAGTTTCCATCAGGGATTTATTGATGGGATTGGGCTGGAGTTGTATGAAAATCATATGGTCAACCAGATACTGGTGATGGATGATAATACCCGTTGGAGAAAACAACTGGAAAAGAAGCGTGAAACGCTGAAAAAAAGTGCCGGCTTTGGAACGCAGAATCTGGTAGTACTGGAAAAAATTGAAGCTGTATTACAGGCGATGAACCAGGATGAACAGGCGCGGATTGTTCGGGGCCAGCTGAATATTCTCTACTGGGATCAGGATCCTGCCAGGTTATCTAGTATTGCCGGTGAGATTAAGACCTGTTGCAAACAACTGGATATTCGTCCGTATGCGCCGCAGGGAGAAGCCAGGAAACAGTATTTTCTCAACACGTACTTTGGATTTACTTCTAATTTCACCGATGAAGATCTCTATGTATCCGACCTGAAACATGCCTTATGTATTTGGTTGCATAGTGCTAATTATAAATCGGATGACCATGGAATCATTATTAACGACCGGCAATTTAATATTCCGGTTATTAAGGATGTATGGGATGAACGTAAAAAGAGAATAAAGGCGCGCAATTTTGCCATTTTCGCTCCTACCGGTGAAGGAAAATCCTTCCTGGCCAATAGTATTTTACGACAGTTCTTTGAACAGGGTGTACGGCTGGTCATTATTGATCTTGGAGGTTCCTACACAAAATTTGCCGGTTTATATGCGGATGCATCTGTTGTATTAAGATATCAGCCGGGACAATCCCTAGGTATAAATCCCTTTTATCTGCCCGTGGGTGCCGTTCCTACTGCAGAACACCTGGAAGAATTGGCCATTTTTCTTTTTGAACTGACTTCGCCGGGTGTAGCGGTAAAAAAGGAAGAAAACGTAGCCCTCAAAAAAATGCTCCAGGTCTATTATACAACTACTGCCTGCGGGTATGACCTACAAGGGTTCTATAATTTTATTGACAAAGAGCAGGATCTCATACTGCAAAAAGCCGGAATAAAACCGGAATATTTTGAGGTAGCCCGATTTCTTCACATTCTCTCGGAATATGTCGGAGATGGAATCTATGGCTACCTGTTCCGGGATCAGGGTGAACATACCTACCGCATGGAAGACAAGCGCCTGATCATTTTTGAACTGGATGAGGTAAAAGATAATCAGGAAATTCTATCGGTTATGCTGAAGCTTATAAAATCAGCAATCCAACGTTCCATCTGGCGTAACAGGGTTGAGAAAGGGATCATCCTATTTGACGAGTTTGCCAAGCAATTAAAATTTTCCAATGTATTGGAAAGCGTAGAATTTTATTACCAGGCGATCCGTAAGCAAAATGGAGCCATAGGCATTGTCCTGCAATCGATAAACCAGCTTCCGGAAAATAGCACGGCGGCAAGTATTCTTGAAAACACCCAGGTGATTTACAGCCTGCGGAATGAAAAAGGCTATGACGACTTGGTTTCCAGGTTGAAACTCTCCGCGCATGACCTGAACCAGTTAAAGTCCATCACGAATAACCTTAGTGGCTCCCAGAAATATACCGAAGTATTTATCAAAATAGGGAAACAGAGCAATGTCTATAGGCTGGAAGTGCCGGCGGAGGCATATGCGGCTTACCTCACAGACGGTCCCGAAAATGAGACTATCCTAAAATTATTCAAGGCTTCCGGGAATATGGAATCTGCTATACGGAATTACCTAACTCAAAAAAAATCACGATGAAAACAAAAGCTACGATGTTGATCATGGGTATCTTCTTACTGATAGGTTCCTATAGGGCATCCGCACAGGGAATGCCAGTATATGACAATACCAATTTTATCAGCCTGGCCAAACAGCTGATTGAATCCGCTAAACAAACTTCGCAATTATTGAAGACAGTACAATTCCTTAAGCAGCAAAAGGAAAATATAGAGAAAGTGAATGCTGTGATCAAACAGCTGAAAGCCGTTCGTCAACTGACACAAAACCATGAAAAACTCTATAATCGGATACATCAGGATGTCAGAAGTTTATTGAATTCTCCCTATATACGACCGGACGAGTTTGACAGAATCTCAGGTTCCTTTGATGCCATGATAGACCTTTCTCTCAAGGATCTGGAGTTTATCGACCAAATCCTGTCGAGCGATCTCTTGCGAATGACCGATACGGAACGAGCGACCCTTTTACTAGAAAAAACGAAGCAATCCGATCTGTTACTATACCAGGTAGAGCAGCAAATTCAGCGCTATCGCGATATTATCAGTTTTCGACAAATGCAGGAGCAATTGAATACCAGGAGCTCTGGATGGTAGGTCAATTTTAAGATCATGGAAATAGGTTTAGAATACATCAATGCAGTATTTGAAACTATAAAAACGGATGTTTTTATGGAATATACGCTAGTGGGAATGAAAAGTCTTGCGGTACTGCTCTTCCTGATTAATATTTTAAAAAAATACCAGGAGGGGATGACTGAGCAAAATGGAGTAACCTGGGGACTGCGCCCGATGGATCTGGTTCGGAATATCACCGTGATCTTATTAGTTTTTAGTGCACCCCAGATCCTTGGATTCTTGGACCAGGTACTGGTGAGTATCGAATCCCGATTTGTAGATACGGCTCCGGCTTTAATTCCATTACACCTTAATGAACTGGAAATCGAAAATGATCCCGGAGTCCTGGATGTTATGACCAAGGCGATGTCGGCGCTTTACGAAGCGTTGCTTACACCGCTTTATTCCGTTAAAATGCTATCCTTTATACTCAGTATATTTCTGTGGATGCTGGACCTTTTTATATACCCGCTGTTCCTGGCAGAACGATTTTTTATTCTAGGAATTATGCAGGTGTTTTTTCCACTCATCATAAGTCTTTCCACTTTTGAAAGATTTCGGTCAATGGCTTATTCCTTTTTTCGTTTGTATGTAGCAGTGTATATGCTGGTACCGGCCTTTTTCCTGGTGAATATATTCGTGAATGCGCTGTATGGCCAGATCAATACAAACTTCTGGAGCCACCTGGTCGGAAGTCCTTCCGATAATCAGGTTATTCTTAACCTCATAGAAGCTGGATCTATAGGCTTTATCATACTGCTGAAATTTAAACTGTATAAACGGGCGACCTCCTTTACACTGCGCTTGTTTACTTCATAATCATATCCTTATGGCTGAAAAGACATCAATTTATCGAAATATCTACCAGGTTTTAGGACTCAATAGAATGATTAGTATCAGTGTGAGCATCGGAGCATTTTGTGCCTGTATGTTTTCCTCTTATCTCGTCTATAAAATGCATCGTGAGGTGGTAGAACATGCATTTGCCATCAATACCAGTGGAGAAGTGATTCCCCTGGCCTGGAAACTTCGCAGGGATAACCTGGAAGTGGAAGCCAAGGCACACCTGCAACTGTTTCATCAGTACTTCTATGGTTTGTCTCCCGGTAATTATGAACAAAATCTGGAGAAGGCGCTCTGGTTGGGGAATAGCTCGGTGGATAATGTATATCGACAAAAAAAATCGGATGGGGTCTATAATCGAATCATCCAATACGCACTCGTACAGGAGATCGATACAATTTATTCGGAAGTGAGTCTGGATACTCTGCCTTATCCATTCCGAACCCGTATGGTTTTTCGAATCAATAGGGGGAGTGTGGAAGATACGTATGAACTGATTACCACAGGAAAATTACTTCCAGTAGAACGACAGTTCCCGAAAAATACCCATGGCTTATTAATCACGGACTTTTTTGAAAAGCGTCTTCGAAAACTGAATCCCTAACTATATAAAACCCGTTGATAATGAAAATAGACAAAAAGAAAGTGGTTTTTGGATCTGTGCTGGTCTGTATACTCGCTTTTATCATCGCTTATTACCTGATGATGTTTGCCAGTGATCAGGATTCAGACAAGAACCTGGATTCTAATCCGCAGGTTCCAGGAGTTCAGGAGCCTGACAGAACATATCAATCCCGGATTCAAGCGGTTAATGATTTGGAAGCGCGCAAACCGCTGACCGCACCGAGCCTGTACGAAGACATAAATATCGACTCCCTGCCGGAAGCCGAGGAGCGTGACAAGTCTATGGATAGTCTTTCCTGGACCATGAAGTCCTGGTCATTTAATACCGAACAACAGCGAGATTCTGTGCCTGTAACCTCGGATGGTATGGATAAGAATCTTTTAAAGGATTCTATAAAAGTTGGACCCGATGTGTCATCCGAGGTATTGGCACTGGTTCAGGAAGGCTTTTTTGCGATAAACCATGCAAATATGCCTGGTTCTAATCCTGACAAGGCGATACGAGTATTTGTTGATGGCGATCATATAGTACGAGAAAATTCACGGGTACGGATGCGGTTGGATACCGCCATGGTGATTCAAGGGACATGGTACGAAAGGCTTACTCCCATTTATGCCTTTGTTCGCTTCGGGCCGAACCGCGTGTTCCTGAACATTGAATATATCCAGCATCACCCCGTCACTTTGCAGGCCTATGATCTGGCAGATGGTAATAAAGGGATATATACCGAAAACAATTTTAGGGCCGATCTTTCTCGACAAATACTGGACGATGCCATTGATGAAATTAATATTCCCAGTCTCCCACAAGTCAATGGGATAAGTAGGTTGTTCCGAAAAAGTAATCGCCAGGTCAAAGTGAGTATTCCAAGTCAGTATACACTTCTGTTAAAACGCGATCTTAAAAATCAATCTTATGAATAATAAACTTCAAATTATGGTATGGGTAGTCGTACAGCTGGCCTTAGGGTGGATTCCACTTCAGGCCCAGGAAACGCGAATCTCAGACACCCTGTATGCGAATGATCAAAACCAGGTGGCACTATTTTTTCCCTTCCCGATACGACAGGCGATAACTGGAAATTCACAGGCGATCTTTACCTATAATAAGGATCGGTTACAACATTTTGGTTTGCTCCAGGCCCTGGAGGGGACAGAAACAAACCTGCTGGTGATAGATCAGCAGAACCTGATCTATTCTTACTATGTGAAATATAAAACTCAGCTTCCACAATACTTGCATTTTTTTCGCTCCAAAGATGCTGTTGGCTCAGCTATTCCCCTGGATCAGAAGCGTGATTCATTACCTGCCAGGGAAGATACTGCCAACTGGAAATCGGTTGCTGAAGGATTTTTAAAAAGCACGAACGGCAGGCTGCGTAGCAGCCAGAAAGCTGGTATTGTTCTTAGAACCTCCTCCATGATCTTGCACGAGGAAAGGTTCTTTTGTATTCTTGAAATAGAAAATAAATCGGCGATCAGCTACCAACCGGATCGCCTATTTGTGAGCCGTATGACCAGGAAGCAGGGAAAACGGGAATCTTCCCAAAACATCCCTTTAAAAATTTTGGAAACCTATTCGTTTCCGGATACAGTAGCGGCGGGGGACAACAAGCGGTTCATTATCATACTACCAAAATTTACCATCCCATCAAATTATAAACTCCAACTCAGCCTCTTTGAAAAGAACGGATCCCGGGAAGTGAGACTCAATTTGTATCCTAGGCATTTTAAAAAGGTTTTGCCTCAATAGCACCGTTTTGTGTGATGGTTTGAAATGACCCGGAATGGCGGCGTAGGTTACTGGCATTTCGGGTTTTATATTCGGAATGGGGACCTACCGGTATGATATATCTTGATCCACTCAATTAGATTATAACAGGAATTTTACTGCCTGCTTTTGAAGACTCTTCCATGACTTTTAGCATACCTCCGGGCGAAGTCCCTCTTTCCCTTTTTTGGTTCGCAAAGATACCAGGCTTTAGAAGTTAGACGCACTGCATAAGCCGCTTGCAGGCTCGCTTTTATAAGTGCTACCTAATTCTAAACCCTGTGATTGTATCTGCAACAAAAAAGGGAACAGCGACGGCACTACGGGAAGTAAATCTAAAATAATGGTCATGAAATCGAATTCAAACTCCAATAGGCAAATAAAATCCGGAAAATACAAAATGGGAAACGCTCCGGATACAATAAGTAAATCAATGTTTAATATAAATTTTTTAGTTATGAGTACGCTTAGAAACAATGTTCAGTTAATTGGGAATGTAGGAAACACCCCGGAAATTAAAAACCTTGAAAGTGGAAAGAAAGTGGTCAACTTTTCTTTGGCTACCAATGATTTTTATCGAAACTCCAAAGGAGAAAAAATGCAGGATACCCAGTGGCATAACCTCGTGGCATGGGGCAAAACCGCAGAGATCGTAGAGAAATATGTGAGTAAAGGTAAGGAAATTGCCATCGATGGAAAATTGACTTCCCGATCCTATGAGGCCGAAGATGGAACCATTAAATATGTGACTGAAATCGTGGTTAGTGAAATCCTGTTGTTAGGAGGAAATTCCGCTGCGGAATAGTAATTAAAAAAAGAGGGCTTGACCCAACATCTTGCCCTCTTTTCATTTAACCCTATAAAGATTAAACTATGAAAACCAAAGTTAATGAAATTTCTATTCGATACCGTGAGAAATTGTCCATGAAAGAGGCCCCGAAAATTACGTCCTCGCAATCCGCCTCCGATTTGTTTTACCAGAATTGGGATATTGATCAGCTATACTTACAGGAATCTTTTAAGGTAATGCTCCTCAATAACGCCAATCGGGTAAAAGGCATTTTTGAAGTCTCCAAAGGAGGAATTACCGGTACCCTGGTGGATGTCAGAATCATTTTTGGTGTTGCACTTAAATCCATGACGACCGCTATGATCCTGGCTCATAACCATCCTTCCGGCACTTTAAAACCCAGTATGCCCGATCGCACGTTAACTGTGAAAATTCAAAAAGCTGCCGAGTTTCTGGATATTAAACTCCTCGATCACCTGATTATTTCTCCCTACAGCGAGTATTTCTCCTTCGCAGATGAAGGAATACTGTAAATAATGAGCCGGTTCTTACCGGCTTTTTATTTAAAAAACGTATCTTTATTTAGATACTTTGTATCATTCCGATCTTCACAATTTAGTGCCTTTCTTACTGACTCTCGAAAGGCTGTTAATCATGTTGAATAATTCAACGGGAATTTAAAAAGCGACAGGCTGAGGTCTGGACCGCAAGGTTTTTCATCCGGCACGCCGGGGAAAAAGGATAAGCAAGAGGGTAACACGCTGCGCGATGTTACATTTTTGACCCTTTATTTAAGTAACTGATTATAAGTTTCTTAGATGCTGATGTGGTTGTTTCCATTTAAAACGATCATAACCTTTTTTACTAAAAACTCCTGCAAGGCCTGATTCCTTCGTTGATTTTTTACTAAAAAAATGGATAGGTCATACCGTAAAGAGCCCTTTGAAACCTTTAAGATCAAAGCCTCAGTAGGGAAAAGATTTCGAAAATATGCCAGGCAACTGGGATGCTCTCAGTCTGAAACGCTACTGCTGATGCTTGAATTTTTTGAACGGAATAAGCTTTCTCCACAAGAACAACTGGGGCCGCATATGCAGACACTGGAACAAAACCTGAAAAAACGAATAGATGCTTTAGTGGCTATTATTCGCAGTATTGAAAAAAGCCAGACAAAACCAACAGCGCTTATGTTGCAATCATTATTTGAAGAAACCCATTCCGAATCAGAACCAAAATTCCGTGAAAAGAAAATTATCGATAATACCTAAGTTCTATGTATATCACCATTTCACCTCAGAAAATAGGCGGTGCCTTTCCCAAAAGCTGCAGCGGATTCGTCCAGTATCTCGAAAAGGAAAATGAAGGGAAAAATCACACAGACCTGGAATATTTTTTTAATCAGACCCATGATCAGATAAGCGCCGAAACCGTTGTCCGTGAAATTGATGGGAATACCGCAAAACTTAAAAATTCGGAACCGAAATTTTATTCCATAACGCTCAACCCTAGTCAAAATGAACTGAAACACCTGCAGTCACCAGACCAGCTAAAAGAATATACCAGGGAAGTCATGAAAAAGTATGCAGAATGTTTCAATCGCCAAATAGAGGGTAGAAAAGTGCAGGTAGATGATCTGAAGTATTTTGCCAAATTGGAAACAGTACGTACCTATAAAGGTCATGACTGGAAAATAAAAGAAAACCAACCTTATGCCACCCGAATTTTAGAGCTTAAGAATGAGATGCGACGCATTAGCCACGGGGAAAGTACCGGGAACCTGAAGGTGCTCCAACGAGAGATGGATCAGTTGGAAGGGGCAGCGCCCCACCAGTTAAATGGAAAGCGTATCGTTCAGGGAACACTCAAAGAAGGTAATCAACAACATATTCATATTATCATTAGTCGGAAGGATGCCTCTAATCGCTACAGCCTCTCTCCGGGGAGTACCTACAAAGCCTCTCAGGTAACGATGAATGGGAAAATAGTCCATCGAGGATTTGATAGGGATCGCTTCTTTCAGGAAGCAGAAAAAGTATTCGATAAACAATTTGGATATCACAGGAACTTTGGAGATTCCTACCACAGTAGAAAACTATGGCGTCAAAACCCAAAAAGTTTTCTCCAGCAATTATCAAAACTGCCCACCCCGGAAAAAAAACTGGCCTTTAGCCTTATGCGAGCCAGTGGCTTTCCTAACCTGCCATCCATCCCTACCAGTAAAGTACAAGTAGCCCTGAAGACCTTTAAGCTTCTGAAAAGAGGTTTGGAAATCTCCGGAAAATCATCGGGAATAGGAATTTAAACCAAGCGTTATGACCATAGATCTGTTTCATCCACTCGTTATCCTGGCACTCTGGTTTTTTGCAGCTGGAGGGTTTTTTGTCGTTTTTCAATATTCTAAATACGGGTTTTGGTTCAACCTGGTGGTGCTCCTTATGCTATTGTGGCTGATCAGCTTGAGATATCCGTTGGAGGAACAACAGTTCCTGGTGATCATATGCTATGGCTGTCCTTTACTGTTGATTAATACCGCGATGTTCGCATTTCATGAGAAACAATTTTATAATCTAAAGGATCAAAAATATCGAGTAGTATTCCGAACAACCAAAGGTAAATTTGCAATTGAAAATGTGAGGAGAGGTGTTTCTATAATCGGAGCAGCCGGAAGCGGAAAAACTGAAAGTATCGTGTATCCCTTTTTACAGCATTTCAGCAAATACGAATTCTGTGGGATCATTCATGATTATAAGGATTTTGAACTAACCGAAATAGCCTACCCGCTCTTTAAAGATGGTCATCTTCCATTCTTCATTATTTCTTTTGATAAGCTCATCCATAGAGTAAACCCCATTGCACCACGATACCTGCCCAGTCAGGAAAGTGTCAACGAGGTGTCCAGGGTTTTGCTGGAGAATCTACTGGAACTTAAAGAAATTGGAAATTCTGGGACATCCCGCTTTTTTAACGATGCCGCAGAAGGTCTGATAGGCGGAATAATCTGGCGATTACGTACGGACTATCCGCAATATTGTACCTTGCCGCATTTAATTGCGTTATACCAGCTACTGGATACGGAGAGTCTTGTGGCATTTCTTTGTGGGGATCATACATCTAAAGCCATGGCCAGTGCTTTCATACAGGGGAAGGATTCCGACCGGCAAACCGCAGGTGTGAGAAGTACGCTGGCCAATGCTCTCAAAAAAATTACTACTGAGAAGATTTTTTATGTGCTCTCTGGCGATGAGGTCCCCCTGGATGTGAACAATCCGGAAAACCCAGCGGTGATTTCCGTGATCAATAACCCAAAATATGATGCGGCTTACAGCCCGGTGATCGCTACGATTATGCATACGGTAATCAAACAAATGAGCGTGCGAGGACAGGAATCTTCCTTTATCCTGCTGGAAGAGGCACCGACCATTCGACTTTTAAATATGCATCGAATCCCTGCTACACTTCGGAGTTACGATATTGCTACGGTTTATGTGATGCAGGATAAGATCCAGAATGATCTGATGTATGGTGATAAGGCGAGTAAAGCTATTCTTAGTAACCTGTCCTACCAGTTTTTTGGCAAAGCCAATGATCCCGATACTGCAAGGTATTATGAACGCTTTTTTGAGTTGGTCAAACAACCAACCAAGAGCATCAATAGAAGTCATAGTCTGGATTTTGATACACGTGTGACCACCGGAGAACGAGAAGTTTCAAAAATCCGAGCCAGTCGTTTTTTTAATCTCCAGACTGGGGAATTCGTCGTGTTTAAGGATGGTAAAGAAGCGGCGTATAAATTCCAACTACACCGCCGTTCAAAAAATAATTTGAAAATATCCGGGAAGAGTGAACAGTACCTAAAGAAATATTATGATCAAATTTTTGAGGATATCAATCAATTGTTTTCTTCGGATCCAGATTGATCATGGAAGTAAAATATGGTTTTGAAATAGTGCGAATTTCTAAAAGATGCTGCGAGGGTCACTAAAAAAGCGTTCAGTTTATAAAATACTTAACCGTAACCATGGGGGAATCCTGAAAAATATGGGAGATAGATGGAGCCTTTTTATGTATGATCGTTCGGAGTTTTCCCTCGGTATTGTAGATGAATTGGAAATTCCCCATTTCGGAAAAATCCCTACTCATCGATTGGACGTGAAAGATTTCCTGAGACCCCGAATGGTATTCAAAACTTTCCCGGTCAGTAATTTTCCATACATTCCGGCCTTGGGCCTGATCACTATAACGCGTAATAATAATGCGGTCTTTTTCCAGTTCAATTAAATGATCAGTCCATTCCAGAAAGGAATCATGATGATGCAAAGAATTATATTCCACTGCATTCGAGGTGAACGATTGAGCGGTAAGCTGGAAAGGCAACAGAATGATGAATGGTAGTAGCCTAATAATCATGTTGTTAAAATAAATATTTTATTTAAGAAAAACGATCTTTTCGGATATATAAATTGTTGCTTCCATCAATGCCGATCCTGTCACCCACGCATTCTGCCTTTGATGAAATAAGATGTCCTTCCTTTTCGACTATTAAGTCCCGTGTAATTCTTCGTATGATCAGATTATCATAACCCAAATGTGCTAAATGTTGACAAATTCTGTTGGAAATCACTTCTTTCCAGGGCTCAAAATGCCCGTGATGGCGTGTTAATAAACCGTAGGCATATCCCTGCTCATCAACTATTATAGTCCAGAGAGATAAAAAAATTTCTGATGATCTCCAGGCTTTCTTCGCAGTGAAGTAATAATCAAATTCAACTTCTCCTAATAAATTCTGTGGCTTTTGAAATTGCCGGTACTCTATGGTATTACCATTTCTATTATGTAAGCTCATCTTGGATTATTTCCAACAAAAATAGGAAATATTCCAAATGATAACCGAAGATGAGGTAGGGTTTTTTAATTTGATTTTTCCTGTCGTTTCAAAATGTTTAAGATTTTATGATACATGATTTCATGTAAACTCCAGTTGTATCCATCGAAATTGACCGTATTTGTAAACTGTATCATCACTATATCCAAATCGGGATGGTATTTGGCAATCGTTTGGTAACCTGGAATCAGTCCGGTATGTTCAAATTTATACAGGGAAGTGTATAGTGCTAACTCCTGTTGGTCCCGAAAAGCTGTTCCGTCATTTAAGGCTCTTATAAATTTGCCTAAATCCTCTGCAGTAGCTAACATCAGTCCGGTATCATCTGTTTTTAAATCCTCCTGATAACCTTCGTAATAGCCGCTCATTACATCATCGAGCCTGACATCATGAATAGATCCATAGGTATGGGTAAGCCTTAATGGAGTAAGAATAGTTCGTTGGATATATTCAAATTTTTTTTCCTTGGTGATCTTCTCGATTAACATGGATAGTAGTAAGTAGTTCGTATTACTATACTCATAATCGCTGTCAGGATTAAAATCGGCAGGTAGATCAAGAACTAAACTAAGTCTCTCCTGGTCTGTTTCCTTTGGATGAGCCCAATAGTTATTTACTGAAGTGTAATTAGGAATGCCACTACGATGCTGTACCATCATTCGAATTGTAATGTCCTTTGCATTTTCAATTCGTCCTATTAATTCAGGAAAATAATCTCCTAATGTGGCTTCTAGGGATAGTTCGTTGTCATAAGCCAGCTTGGTAATGGCTAAAGCAGTGTAAAGCTTGGTGACACTGGCTATTTTAAACAGGGAATTTGGATCTGCAGCCTCTTTGGAATCTCGGTCTTTATAACCGGCAGTATAAATTTTTGAGGAACCATCACCCTTGCCTATGTACACAATTATTCCATCAAATCCATAGTCATGAACTTTATCCACCTGTTCTTGAATGGATTTTGGACTAGGTGTGAGCCACGCTTTTAAGATAGGCCAGGGAATAAACCATAGGGATATTGCTGTCGCAATGAGTAATACCGCCTGTAAGATTTTTTTTCTCTTCATGTTGTGGTGGTTGCTAAATAGAGTTAGGTTCTCGACATTTTTCAAAATTACTCAATAATTTTTTTTAAGAATTATGCGTCTTTTTCATTCTAACATTCACAAAACCTTGGGAGCACTTAACATTTAGTTTATACAACCTCTTCCTACCTTTTTACCAACCTAAAAAATCAAATTATGAAAGCACTATGTTATCATGGAAAAGAAGATGTGAGAATTGATAATGTTCCAGATCCAAAAATTGAAGATCCCGGAGATATCATTATTAAGGTAACATCCACAGCTATTTGTGGATCAGACTTACACATTTATGGAGATCTTGTTCCTACTATGCAGGATGGAGATGTCCTGGGTCACGAATTTATGGGTGAAGTCGTGGAACTGGGAAAGGATGTGAAGAAATTCAAAAAAGGAGATCGAGTAGTAGTTCCCTTTATTATCGCCTGCGGTAGTTGTGAATATTGTAATCGTCAGGAATACTCACTTTGCGATGATTCCAATCCCAATGAAGAACTCTGTAGAGAAAATTTAGGACATCCTCTTGCAGGCTTCTTTGGATATTCCCATATGCTTGGCGGGTTCTCGGGAGGACAGGCTGAATATGTACGCATTCCGTATGCAGATATCGGACCGGTAAAAGTACCAGATTCGTTGACGGATGAGCAAAGCTTATTTCTTTCTGATATTTTTCCGACTGGATATATGGGCGCAGAGAATGCGGAAATTAAAGATGGAGATACGGTAGCCATATGGGGCTGTGGTCCAGTTGGACAATTTGCTATCCAAAGCGCCTGGATGTTTGGAGCAAAGAGAGTGATTGCCATCGATATTATTGAAGAACGCCTGAATATGGCTGAAAAATATGGGAAGGCTGAAGTTATTAGAACAGTCGATGCAGATGAAGTCTATGAGAAGCTCATGGAAATGACCAATGGACGAGGACCCGATTGCTGTATCGATGCAGTAGGAGCAGAGGCTCATGGAACAGAAGGATTTAACAAAGATCTCGATATGTCCCAACCTAACGCCCTGGCCCAAATATTTAAAAGCTGTAAAAAAGGGGGGAATGTTTCCATTCCGGGTGTGTATGTCGGAAAGGTGAAAGAGCTACCCTTTGGGATGGCAATGAACAAAGCCTTGAACCTAAAAATGGGGCAAACTCATATGCAAAAATATATGGAGCCGCTTTTGCAGAAGGTAGAAGAAGGTAAAATAGACCCCTCCTTTATAATTACTCATCGCATGAGTCTGGATGAGGCCCCGGAAGCCTATAAAACGTTTAGGAATAAAGATGATAAATGTATTAAAGTGGTTCTAAAACCTTAAAATAAAAACCAGTTGCCAATAATCCCGGTGAATAATACATCATCGGGATTATTTTTTACCTTATTTAGCAATAACCCATTCCCGGATTTTGACATCGCTTTTATTTAAAAGTGATTCAAACTCTTTATTACTGCCAAAAGAGGGTTGGGCTAGCAATTTATATTCCGCTGTGACGGAAAATTGTTCATTCTTAAAAATCCATGGGTCTATTTGAACAGTACCATTTTCTTTTTCCCGAATCCAATAGGTTTTGTTATTGATACTATGATTGATTTCCAGAGATCGTTGCATAGCCGGAATAGCGTTTTGACAGAGAATTAAGGAACACCTGTCTGCAAAAACCATAAGCTGATACATTTTCTGAACGTCCGTTTGAGTCAAACCATAACACTTCATGTAGGTTCTTTTCTTGCTTTCAAGAGTATCAAGATAGGTGGCCAGAGTTTTTTTTCTTTCGCCACATCTTTATAGATAAATTGCAAATGATGGATGATTAACATGGCAACCCATATAGATTTATCTTCTGCTTGCCGTAACAATCGATTTGACCGCTCAGTAATCTCTCCAACTTTTCGCTTTTCTAACAGAAAATCTCTAGGAGTACCCAGATCTGTCAGGTAATTCTTTTCACTGAAATGCAACTGCCTGTCATCGTGTTCGATGATGGCTGTTAAAGTCGCAGCCCAATTGTTACATTTATATTGGTCTTCAATTTCATTCGCTATTTTTCCGGCAAGTAGCCCATGACTGGAATGTGAGAATATTTCCCAACCTTCATTTACCTGGTTCACTATCATGATAAAGCATTTGATAATTTAAAAGACATTACAAAGAAACGAAAGCAAAATTGTAGACTAGGTAATATTGGGAGTTATATAACAAAACTGCCTATACCGCGCTGATCATTTTTAAATAAAGATTTGCCGCATATCCGCAGTAAATGACCAGTTCATTATAATTTATTGTTAGATTCGAATTTAGAATATCAATATGGAAATCATAGTTTAATTTACTCCATTTGTTTTCAGAACTCATAATTAAGATGCAATGACCATCACTGTCAAATAGCTCCATTTTAAATTTCCATATTCCTGAATTTTTTAAATAAAATGAGTGGGGAGTCTGATCTCTCCGGAAAAGATTGATGGTAATAAATCCTTTCGGGTTATAGGAGATATCACCGATTAACTGAAGCTCTTTTAAAATTTTTACTCTCCTGGTCCATAGGTTGGCTGGAGTGAGCTCTAGCTGGTGGCCATCTATAAAGGTACATGCAGAACCTTTTAGCCAGTTAGTATATATTACTTCACAAATTTCTTCCTCCTTATGGAATAGTTTAAAATTTCCCTTGATTCCGTTCGAAACTAATTTCATTTTGTTGTAAATTAAGTGGCTTCAACGTTCTACCAGTCAATCTTATCCTTTACAGTTATTGGTTCAAAATTCAGTAACAATCGAATGTACATATTGGATTGATACATGATTTAAGCTGTCTTTGGAACAATATTAATATAAATGAATAGTTTTGATCTTATTCCATGCATTCGATTTCTGCAAAAAAAATTAATTTAATTAATAAATCATGTAAAAATTTATTAATTAAATTTACTAGGGGAATTGAATAATTGTTTATTAATTACTATTTTTACCTTATAATACCTTCAAGTATAATTGTTAAATTCATTCAAAAACTTAAGGTTAGTAGATTTATATCGGTTCATATCGATAATTTGGTAAAAAAAAGGGAACCTGATGGGTTCCCTTTTTGTCTGTGAGGGGTACAGACAAAAATTTGGGGTTTCTACTTTGAATTATAGTTGAAATTTACTCAAAATTATTTTTTTACAAAACTATTCCATTTTACAAAACTATTCCATTTAGATGGGTTGAACATAGAATGATGGTTCATTCTGTAAGCCTATTCTGTACAACGTACACAGTTTAATCGCGGCTCGGTTTCTCTGTGAGCTTTATAATCTGCAATCCATTCCGGAGCAATTCTTTCAGAGATCAGTTAATCATAAGTTGATTTAACACGACGCTCGGCCAGTTTTTTGTTATAGGCATTAGTTCCTATGCGATCGGTATGTGAGTTGATTTCGATCAAGAGTTCCGGATATTCGGTTTGCATAAGGTCTACCAGTTTATCCGGTTCCTGAGCAGCGTCCGGACAAATATTCGTTTTTTTTTTATTTCACTAGGAGTCGTTTAATTATTAGCAATCTCAGTTTCATGATTTCCGTTCTGATTGTAAGGAATTATTCTTAATGGAACTCCAATCATGGCCAAGGAACAATGGCTTGCTTACATTCGTAGAGGTAATGGCGAAAATTTTTAAATGATAGAAATGGTCAGAAAAGTATATTTCTGGCTTCTCCAATAATAGAGGAGCCAGTTAACAACTAAAATACTTGTTTTTAGTAGAACAAAGGATGAGATAACCACTTGATTGATGAAAAAACAAACAGAACGAATTTCCATTCTAAATGTATCTCACTTCTAAAATGATAAATATCAAGTTTTTAGTGATCTTTGCTGAGAACTTAAATCCGGAAAATCCTAGGGAGTAAATTTTTAATCAGGATAATACAACTGACTATTAGTAAAATTAACGAGATCTAATTCTAATTTTTTCTCGATGATAAACACCCCAGAAAGTTTTCTATTTTTTGACTAAAAACTTTTTATTCAGTTCACCATTCTCTGAATACAATTTGATGATATATGTACCTATTGGAACATCTTCCATTTTAATGTTTACTTCTTTATTCGGCGTTATATCCTGATATCTTTTCAGTAGTTTACCGGTCAAATCGTATATCAAAATTTCATATATGGCCAACTGTTCCGGATTTTTCAGTTGTAAGATATCCGGATCATTATAATAGCCTATATCAAGTCTAGAATCAAGCTGGGGTAAAGGATCCTCGTTTTCTTCGAGGTTCGGATACTTAAAGATTATCGCAAAGCGATCATTAACCTCCCCGATACTATCTTTCGAGATATATTCACCATCTCTCAAATTGTGAACCGAATCAAGTTTTGTATCTTCTAGTAAAATTTCTTTGTATGCTCTCCAGTTTTCCAGGCTGTCAATTCTTATTGAAAAATCTTTATTCTCAGCAATCCTAACACCAATTGGCAATTTAATCTCTGGTTCAAAATCAGATACTCCCTGAATAACATATTTGGAATTTTCGATCAGCCAGTACATATCCTCCTTATTATTTTCGATCAATGGAGCGTCGTAACCCAAATCAAAGTCTTTGGAAGCGTTTAGATCAGCCGTGGCTAAAATTTGTCGGTGATACCCTTTTGGGGACTCAAATTTTAACCGGATCTTTTGACGTACATCACTTGTATTTTTCTTCGTCTGAATTCCTAGTTTATTGTTTTGCTCGGGAGCAAGAAATTGTGAATTTCCCGGATTTTCCCTGGCATACACCCGTTGATTATTTTTGAAGGTTAGTAAGCCACCGTCTATCCCAAAGTTATAGTTAGAATTTTCATCGATTGTGGCATTTACAAAAAATCCCTGGCCTACCGGTATGAACCTGTTTGGGCTCTTACTTCCTGCCTGGCCATTATTATTGATCCTGGTATCGTTGGATACTCCAGGAATACCTCCAGAAAGATTTAGTACCGCGTAACCTCCGACATACTCTGCCAGTATATGAGTATTTTGTTGACCAAAATGATCCCAAAAATAGAGACTACCATTGAAAACATTTTTGGAATTTCTTCCTCCACTGACATCTTTGATGTTATCTCTGATAAATTCTGTTGCATCAATAGCAGAAGGGTAAGGATTGCCTAAAAGCCTGTTTTCACCTTTAGAAATATTTAGAGATATATCCCCATTATTAGGCATTCCCCTGAAGGTATAGTTCTGTATATCTCTGATGTTAGCAAAGCCATGCGTACCTTTCATTGTATAACCTTCTCCGGTCTTAAGATGCGTGTTCTGATCTATTCCATGCCATTCGCTATAGTTATTGCCTCCACCATGAAAAACGTACATCCAGTAGGTGCTTAAGCGTAAATTTCCGCTGTAATTGTAATCTGCGTAATGGTATTGATTATTAAAAGAAATAGCACGATCATTTGCGTCACCATCTTTTAATACATGGTAGATATCAAAGCCCTGGTTCGATTTGTTACCAATTGAACTTACCGGGGATGTCCAGTAGTTATAATTAAAACTGTTCTTGGTCCCTTGTTGGTCACGATCTATATATCCGCTACTTTGAATATCAATGATACTGCCCTCTGGTTGTAGTAACTGGGACTCACCATTAAAATCAATGTAACCATTCAGCAACAGGTAATTAGAAATTTCTAGTGCATTACCACTGAAATTATTCTCCCCGTTCATTTGGAAGGTTCCTGATTCAGATAAAAGTCCTAAAAGTTTGATATGATTTTTATCATTTGGAGTGCCTTCATTTTTGATGTTATTCTTTAGAATCACAATATTCCAGTCAATTTTTACAGATGGTTTTACTCCATTACTATTTGGCGGATCCCATACATTCCTTTGAGTAATAGTTCTGCCATCGAGACTGGAGGGAAGTTCCCAGGAATTTTGGTCATACCATTCCCCAGCACTTGTATTGTACAGCATATATGGCAAAGGAGCAGTATTTTCCTGAAGGGTCTCGATATTTCGGAGCAATCCTGGGATTGGGTTAGATGAAACATCAGGAGTCGCCCCATTTGTCAATTCATCAATGTCCAGTTGGTAATATGCCTGCAGATCACTCCAGGAAATATTTCCTGGAATGTTAATTGGAATGATTTCGCCACGAACAGCACCATTGTTATTCAGAATTTTTTGATTCATCATAAAATGTAACTGATCCTGGGTCAGTGCTTTGTTCCAAATTCGTAGTTCCTGGATCCAACCATGATAGTAATTTACAGGTTTAGCCGGCTGATCTGCCTGAAACATAGCGCCTAGAAGGAAGGGAGCGGATTGGGATATGATATTTTCACTATTGAATGACTGAATCTTTATACCATCAATAAATAACGTTACTTCAGAATCATCTCCAGTAATCGACAAGTGATACCATCTATTTGTATCCAGTTTAAATGGTGATGTAACAGAGCGGCTATTATACCTGAATTCCGGTTTTCCATTGTTCAGAATAAGATCGTACCCACCCTCGTTGATATTTGCGGCATTTCTTTTGGATAAAATGGTCTGGATTCCCTGGATACCGTTTGGTTTTACCCATACCTCAATGGTGAAGTTTTGATCTAGTGCATAATGATCGCCCATGGTGACATAATCATTCTCACCATCAAAATCGAGTTTGCTGCATCCACTGGTTAAAGTGACTATCAACTGATCGGAAATAGGGGCGCATCCATTGGCGGGAGTAACTTGCCATTCCAGTTCATAGGTCTCGCCTGCTATTCCGGAAAACTGAGTGTATGGGTCCCCTGTAACTTCAAACGAGCCACCCTCACCTGAAACAATTGACCATTGTCCACTTCCCAAATTGGGATCGACAGGTAGTGCTTTCAGTTGAACAGAGGAAACTCCGCATTCGTCTGGGTTAATATCCTCACCAGCACTTACAACAATTTCAGCCGGCTGAATGAGGGTAATATTTCTGGATATGACGCTACACTCATTTTCCGTGGACACCAAAACAGTAAATGCTCCTGCCGGTAGGTCAGATATTTCGAAATACCCGTCCGCATTTGATTGATCTGCAAGTGTCGCACCGTTCTCCTTCAGGATCTTTACAGTATACACCACCGGGTCCTCTGGGAGATTCCCGCCAGATACTTCCAGGCTAATTATTCCGTCTGAAGCATCATAACAGCTAATATTTTCCGAAGTAAGAGTGATCAGTTGCAACGGACTTGGATCTTGTATGGTAAAAGCCTGAGAAGTACTACAACCCAATGCATCCGTAACAACTAACTCGTAATCTCCTGCAACCAAATCCGTTGCTGTTTCACCAGTCTGACCATCACTCCAGTTATAAGTATAGGGGGCAGTTCCAGAAATTACAGAAGCAGTAGCTGAACCAGAAGAACCTGCGTTACATTCGTTATTGGCAATGACGAGTTCTTCGATAATAGGCGTTGGATTAATAATAATTCTAACCGTATCGGTGCTAACTTCACAGGGGCTTTGAGGAGCATCCGAAGTCAGCACCAGATCGACGAATCCCATTTGAATATCTTCTTCAGAAAAGGAATAGGAAACATCCAAGCTATTAGGCGATGGCTCAAAAGATCCATTGGGGCCGCTCCAGGTACCACTAGTAACAGAACCTGAAATACTTCCAGTTAGATCTACTGATCGCATCTCCGCACAAACCTCCTGGTCTTCCCCGGCATCCACGATGGTTTCCGGGATCACTTCAACGGTAGTAGTTTTAACCGCGTTAGAACATCCGTAAAAATCAGTAATACTTAGCTGGTAATCCCCAGAATTATCAGTGGTGGCATTTTCAATTACCGGGTTTGCCTCAGAAGAAGAGAAACCATTTGGACCGGTCCATTGGTAGGTGATAGGATCACGACCACCTTCCAGATTGGCACTCAATTGAATGGTACCTTCCTGACATATCGGTCCATTATTTTGTGGATCGAAGGTAAATTCTACAGCATTGATTTCGGCAAATGAGATGTCATCGATTCCAAAGTCATTCCCATCACGAATAGTATTTTCATTAATGATCCGAAGTTTTACTTCTTCATAATCTCCGGAATTCCATACCTGCGAATTATAAAATTCGATCCATTCCCCGACATTTTGAAATCTGAGATCCCCAAGTGTCGATTCCGCTGCTACCTGCTGGCCATTTCCATTCCTAACTATGATTTGTAAACGTAGACGGGCATATTTGTCAGCCTCACTACGGGATACGAGATTGGTAGTCCAGGCCCCAAAATAATAATCAGTGTTTGGCTTTACTTCAAGAAATCCATTTGTTTCCCATACTACATTTCCCAGGTTAGGATCTCCATTGACAATCATAAAATTACCATCGCCTGTTGTATGGTCACCACTATCATTAAACGAATAATGATAAGGATTGGAATGAGGAGCGATAGCATAGGTTCCTTCAGGAACCAATTCATCCTGTCTTCCAGCACGGTCAGTCTGGTAGTTATACTGCGTAGAAAAGCCGGTATTGCCTGCTTCGAAATCTCCATTCTCAATAAGATTTTCAGAGATATCAATGGAAGAACTGCCTTCGCATCCATTTTCCCATACCCGAAGGGTGTAGCCTTGCGCGGAGGTTACATCAATAGATGATTGAGTACTGATTGTTTCCCCGGAGCTGGTCCATTCATAACGGTCATACGACCCTTCAACATACAGGCGAATTTTATTGGGTTCGTTAGGATAAGCACAATAATCTGCCTTTATAACGGGTTGTGGAGGATCTTTTACCACCACTTCGATCGATTTGGATCCCGGACATCCTGTATCCGGATCCACATAAGTGGCAGTGTAGATCGTAGAAATGGGGGGGGATACATCTTCAGGATTTTGCTGATTCGATGTCCAGTCGCTGTTATTGGTAGTCCATGTAACTTCCGGCTGGCTGCTACCATCTCCACCTATAATAATATTATCCACGGCCCAGTAATAATCTCCATTGGCATCATCATAGTTAAAACGGATTTGAACCTGGTTATTTCCAACAAGAGAGGAAATATCAATGGTTCGCTGTACAAATGAATCGGGCCCACCTTCTGTGGAGGTAAAATTTATATTATTAAGACTTCTCCAATTCCCGTTGCCAATTCGGTATTCCAAACGGCCGATATCGAGCGGATCATTTCGCCTACTACCACCATCACGGTAATAGTGCCAGAAGGAAAGGGATAACGAATTATACCCGGATGTACTAAATACCGGACTGGTTAAAGTCACGGTATTAAATCGACCGTTGGTTGCATTACTATTAACCAGAAAGAAGCTGGAATTATCATTTGAATGCAATTCGATGTCCTCACAGCGGTACTCATAGTTCCACCAATTAGGTCCTACGTAAACATACCCGCATTGGGTGTCCACAACTTCTCCGTTATTCACACGGTTCCAGTTTCGTTGCCCATTTCCACTAGTGGTCCAGCTATTTGAAGAATTGTTGAAGTTGGCATTTAAAATTTCTGTCGGTAAGCCACTATTATTAGGAATGGCCGTCTCTGAAAACAAATCGATACTTCCTCCCTGGCAGATTTCGATGGTTTCAGAAACTTTTTCTTCGCCGTTCTGAGAAGCATACACTTCCGTTTGTGGAGATGGAGTAACCGGAACTGTGATACTATAGGTTTGTGGATTAGTACAATTGTTAGAACTCAATTGATATTGATATGTCACAGCAAGCGTTTGATTCGTAGTGTTTTCTAGAGTTTCTGAAATGTTTCCGGTTCCGCTGGCTGCAGGGTTAGATATTCCCGCCACTTGTTGCCTTGTCCACTTAAAGTTGGTCCCGTTCACAGAACTTGAAGGGCTGTAACTAAATGGAGAGCCGCTACAAATAGATCCTGGAGATAAATCACTGGTAAGGATTGGGGTAGGTGTGACAGTGGTGGTAACACTAGCTGAATTCAAACAACCCTCCGGACTAATTAATGTAACTTCATATTTTACGGTTATCGGATGATTAGTGGTATTGACCAGGACTTCATCAATATCACCTTCATCACTGTTTGCAGGAGTGGAAATTCCATCGATCTGGGGTCTGGACCAATTAAAAGTCGTTCCAACGATGGAACTGTTGAATTCATATATAAAAGGTGTTTCCGAACAAAACCCAGCAACATTCGATTCACTAGTTAATTCCGGCAAAGGAAATTCTGTAATAGTTACTTTTTCTGAAATCTCACACCCGAACTCGTTGGTGGCTTTAATATAATAGGTGCCCGCAGATACCTTGCTCGGATCACTGACCGGGTTTGTTAAATTAGAATTTGTCCAGTACGAGAAATTCAGATTACTATCAGATCCCGCCGTTATCTCATTGCTGGTTAAATCTATTGAAGCTGGAGCGCATACGGTTTCTGGTTCTGTGATTTTAAGGTTTGGAACAGGATTAACCGTTACAGTTACAGGAACTGGGTTAATCCTACAGGAATCTGCTTCGGAATAAATCAGATAGGTGATCTTAGCCTGACTACCAGATTGGTTCGTTAAACTCTGTCTTATTTCATTTCCTGAGCCTTCACTGGCACCGATAACGCTATTTGCAGGGGTGACCTGTTGAATTTCCCATGAAAATTTCGCATTAGATACGGGACTGGAAATAATAATTGCTGTGTTCGATCCTGAACAGATCGTGGGATTCGCATTTGATATAGTGATGGAAGGAGCTGGATTAACGGTAATAGTAAAAGTAACTGTGTCGCCCTGACAACCTTCAGATACAGGAATTAAACTAATGGATTTTGAAATTGGAGTTGCGCTATTATTAATTGGTGTAAAAGAAGGAATTTCATTTTGGTTACTGCGATCAGCCAGTCCAATAGAGCTACCACCGGTAATACTAAAGGTGGTGTTGCCGGGTATAAGGCCAAGCGGAAGAGTTTCCGTTTTGACACCACTACATAAGGTTTGATCATCTGGAGCGGCCAGTTCTGGTTTTGGCTTAACGTTTATAATAAATGAAGACGCACTTCCCTGGCAGGAATTAGCTGACGGAATGATGGTAATCGTAGCCTGAATGGTTTTATTAGTGGGATTTAATCCAGTAAAGCTAGAAATATTACCCGTGCCCGAGGCTGGTAACCCAATTTCCGGATGATCATTAGTCCAACTTACCTGAGTATTGGAAACAGTATTTCCGGAAAAATTTATTGGCTGGGTTGAATTATCCTCGCAGATTGTTTGATCCGCGGGGGTATTGATAAACGGAGTAGGGTTGACCGTAATGGTAAAGTTGCGAGGTTCTCCTTCACAACCATTGGCGAGCGGTGTGACTTCAATGGCTGCCGTTATTGGATCCGATCCGTTGTTAATCGCTTTAAATTGTGGAATGGCATTAGTTCCTTCTTGAGATAAACCAATATTAGGATTATCATTAGTCCATTTATAAGTAGTTCCGGCAACAGAACTACCAGAAAATTCAAATTTTTCAATTTGCTCACCATTACAAACGGTTAGATCATCAAGATCACTTACAGTGGGTGTAGGATTGACTGTAATAGTAAAGGTTTTACTTTCTCCAGCGCAATCATTGGCTTTTGGTGTTACCGTAATAGTAGCAGTTATAGCGGAATTCCCCGGATTTATGGCCTGGAACGAATCAATGTTACCCATTCCCTGACTGGGGATACCGATATTGGTGTTGCTAGAAGACCAATAAAATAAATTTCCCGCAACTGCATTGTCGGTGAAATTTATTCCAGACACCGTTTCTTGATTACAAACAACAATGTCTTCTGGTTGATCAACTTCTGGGGTAGGATATACTGTGATTGAAAAACTTCGTGCTTCTCCTTGGCAATCATTAGCCACCGGTGTAACGGTGAGGTTGGCTGTAACCGGATTATTACCTGTATTAGTAGCAGTAAATGAATTAATCGTACCAGTTCCCTGGTTAGGTAAACCGATGCTGGTGGCAGAATTTGTCCAGAAATACTGAATATTAGATGTTTGATTGCCCGAAAAATTAATGGCATCGACTACCTCCCCGTTACAAATACCTATATTTTCCGGCCTCTCTACTGTGGGCGTAGGGTTTACAGTGATGGAGAATGATTTTGTCTCTCCCTGGCACTCCTTGATATAAGGCGTCACGGTGATAACGGAGGTAATAGGACTATACCCAGTATTTTTTGCTTTAAAGGAGGGTATGTTTCCGTTTCCGGAGGAACTCAAGCCTATATCGTTATTGGAAGAATTCCAAATAAAAGAATCAGCATTACCCAAGAAAGTAACATCTTCGGAGTTTTCGGTATTACAAAGAATAATATCATCGATTTCGGAAACCGTAGGAGTTTCATAAATAGTTACCTGTAATTGATTACTGGAGATTAGCTCTGTGTTATCAGAGCAGGTAAAGGTGACGTCAACGCTGACACGATCTCCATTATTTAAACTTGAAGAAGAAAAGGTGGAATTTGTTTGTCCAGTAAGTGGATTTCCATTCAATTTCCATTGAAAGGTGGAGCTCCATCCCGATGCATTGCTTTGCTCAGAACTGAACACGATTTCATCACCTGTACAAACTTCCAGTGAACTCGCCGAAACTGAAATAGAAGGGGTTGTATTACATTGAGCAGATAATTTATTTAAACTATAAAATAAGGTAAGAATAAATAAAATATACCTTATGAAGTAAGATATTCTATTAGACCAGAGCATAGAAATTTTATATAGAGTAATTTAATAGTTGAAAAAACTGACTAGAGAAAATTACTGTCCAAAAAAATTCCTTGAATTGAAAATCGACCGAGAATCGTTTCGATCGAAATAATAGTTATGGTTAACCATTTAATATAGATTTCGGGTTGCATCGACAAGATTACAAAATACTTTTTAAACTTGAAGAAAAAACTCACGAAATACTTTGATTTGTAGGAAATTACTTAAATAAAAGGTGCTCAATTGAGCACCTTTATTCTAATCAATTTAATCGAAAGAAAAATCCGACTGAATGACAATTTACAATTTATTCGGTCAACATTACAAGTAAGAAATTGAGGTTAATGGGTCAAATTTATTTTAGTCTTCTAATGGGAGATTTTTGAACCCTCCAATATTTTGTCCAAATCCGTTCTTAATATTCCTGAAATTCGACTATTCATTTATCATAAACTCAAATTGTGACCTTCAAGTTAATAATCGTGTTTATGGATTGTGTTATAACTTTTTACCTCATTTCATGAGTCTCATACGAAAACGAAGCCGGAATTTCGTGAAAAGGCAATCACCAGATTAAAATTAAGTTATTTGTATATTACTCTTTCCCGTCAGATTTTCCTAAAAGCTATTACGATTTTAGTCCATAATTCGAAGAGAAAATAAAGCAGAGACCCTACAGACCTGGTATTTTTTTGGGTCATATTGAGATAAGCTCAGGCTCCGTCACCAGTCATATTGAAGGGAATTGCTATGGATTACAACGTAAGATGTTTTAATAAAAAAAAAGGCATAATTTAGGGAGATTATGCCTTGGAAGGTTACAACTAAACATTTTTAAATAATAAAAAGTTCCGTGTGGGGCCGGAACTTTTTACTTTTAATTTGAGGCCTTCAAAGTTTTGGAATTAAATTTAGCTTTTAAAAATAATTGTCAGGTCTTTAATCATTATAAAATTTCGTTAATTCTTTCATTTGAACGACCTTAAACATCGAGCGACGGTTCAATTGGTGATCCTGTTCGGTACAACGGTCACAGTCTATTGCCGGCTCGGTTTCTCCGTGACCTTTGTAGTCTGCAATCCGTTCCGGAGCAATTCCTTTAGAGATCAGGTAATCATAAGTTGATTTAGCGCGACGTTCGGCCAGTTTTTCGTTATAGGCATTAGTCCCTCTGCGATCGGTATGTGAGTTGATCTCGATGACGAGTTCCGGATATTCGTTTTGCATAAGATCTACCAGTTTATCCAGTTCCTGAGCCGCGTCCGGGCGAATGTTCGATTTGTCAAAATCAAAGTAGATATTATTAATTTCAGCCAGGTAGTCTACATCACGAACAGGGTTCAGCTGAATGTCATAGACCATTTCATCCTGTTCATCACTGTCGTTTGTATTGACGGTACCGGTAAAAGTTTCATATTCGATTTCCTTGGCTTCGATTGGAATCATTTGATCACGTGCGACCTCGGTTTCATAATTTCCGTCCTCATCGGTTTCCAGGAAAGCAATCTGGTGATCTTCATCGTCCATCAGTCGAACAGTAGCCTGGCTTATAGGCTCTCCATTAACGGCATCGGTCACCGTTCCTTTCAGGACTAAAGGATTCAGCTTATTAAAAACATAAATATTGTCACTGCCACCATCACGGTTGGAAGAAATGTATCCCTGGCGGGAATCATTTACCTGGAAATAGGCAAAATCATCCATGTTGGAATTGATGCTCTCTCCAAGGTTCATGACCGTATCATTTTCTTTTTCGAGGCGGAAGAGATCAAAAAGTCCCAGGCCGGCATGCCCGTTTGATGAAAAATACAAGGTGCCATCAGTATCCATAAAAGGGAAGGTCTCATCAAATTCAGTGTTTACAGGCTCGCCAAGATTTTCAGGTGTTCCGAAGGAAAGACTGTCTACACTTACTTTATAAATATCTGTTCCACCCATTCCGCCTGGCATATCAGATGCGAAGTAGAGCGTTTTACCGTCTTTACTTAAAGTGGGGTGCCCTACCGAATAATCATCAGAATTAAATGGCAATTCTTTTACATCTGTCCATTCTCCATTTTTCCAGCTTGCAGAATACAGCTTCAGGTTATTGGTCCTGTCTTTATCTTTTTTTCCTTCTTTATTTCCAAGGATATTGTTTCTGGTAAAATAAATGGTTTTTCCATCAGGTGATATCACCACTGGGCCATCGTGTAGCTTGGTGTTTACATCACCTTTAATAGGACTAATGTTTCCGCTTTTCTGATCCAGCACGTATACGTCAAGAAACGGTTCACCGTTCCAGCTGTAGGTTTTCTTTTCGACATCACTATCCTGTGCGCGTGCCGATACGAAGTAAAGCATACTGTCTTTTGCGAACACACCAAAATCGCTTACTTCTGAATTCAATTCAGGAGAAGACTGAAGTTTGTAGGTGATCCCGGGACGGTATTCGTCTTTTTCGATCATTTTCTCGATCTCATCCGAAGAATTGCCACTTTCGAGGTACTTCTTCAGCCAGGTGCGAGATTCCTCGTAACGCTTCACCCCACGAAGAGCCTGAGCGTACTTATAATAATATTCGGGATCGATGTTGTCTTCTTCGATCACATCACCATAATAGTGAACGGCGTTTTCAGGGCTGCGCAACATCATGTAGGCATCGCCCAGCTTTTTGCTGTTTTCAGAAACCTGGTAGCCGTCTTCGATGAGTTCTTTGTAAACATCGGTAGCCTCCAGGTAAGCGAAATTGTTATACAGTTTATCTGCCTTCTTTTGCTTTCCGCTTTGGGCCTGCATCGATACCGACGCGATTAGAAGTATTAGTATGAAGTAAAGTTTTTTCATAATCCACAGGCTTTAATTAGAAGAAACGAGGTGATTTGTATCGAGTGTTTTTAAGTCTGATTTCATAGATCAGCAGGATTTCGTGTGAGCCACTGGTGTACGGGCGAATATCAGATATTGGATATTCATAAGCATAACCTGCACGAAAGCCGTTAAAGACCTGCACATCCAGGAAGGCACCAACCGCATCATCGATCCTGTAGGATCCGCCCAGATAGAATTTCTCATTGAAGATCGCAGTAGCCGTAAGGTCTACGGAAAGAGGCGCTCCTTTGGTCATTTTAACCAGGGTAGTGGGTCTTAATTTTACATTATCGCTCAGGTCAAACACATAACCTCCTGTTAAATAGTAGTGAACCTGCTCCAGAGCCAGATATTCGTTGAACTCGTTATTGTTATTGTTGATCAGTTTAGGAGCTGAAGCCCCGATATACCAATTCTGAGACGACAAATAAAAACCTAGCCCGAAATTTGGCGTCCAGCGGTTCAACCGATCCTGAAAAAACGGATCGTTCATAACTTCCGGCTCTGTGAACAGTTCTTCTTCAAGATTGTAATAGCTCGCACCTGCCTTTAATCCCATTCGCAGACTTACATCGGCACTCAGGTCAATGCGGTAAGCGAAATCACCATAAGCATAGGTGTAGTTTTCGTAACCCGCGTTGTCATTAATGATAGACAAGCCAAGACCTATCTTATTATTGCTGAGTGGCGAGTTGATCGATAGTGTTTGCGTTGTTGGTGCGCCTTCAAAGTCTGCCCACTGACTGCGGTGCAGCCCGATGATTGAAAAAGCATCCCGACTACCGGCATAGGCCGGGTTGATAGATATGGTGTTATACATATACTGCGTAAACTGAGGGAGCTGTTGCGAGAAAGCTGGGGCGGCAACAAGTATCACTAAAAAGATTAGAAATTGTTTTTTCATGGTTTCCCTTTTTATTTTGTTCCTAAATAGATGTATCCAGTTATTGGCTCGAAATCTGTATTTCTTACCTCGATCACGTAGTAGTAGGTACCTGACGGTAACTGGTTCGAACTTGTGAACGATTTCTCAGAGAAACCATCCCAGTTATTCTGATAGCTGGTGGCAGTGAAAATCTCTGCACCCCAACGGTTGAATATTTTCACATCATACGTAAAGTCACACTCGGTTCCCTGGCCAATTTCGAAATAATCATTTCGTCCGTCTCCATTTGGAGTTACCACTTTAGAGATGTTGTCGCGTACATCCTGAACCGTACAGGCCAATGGTACACAATCATCATTTATAGTTACCGTTACTGTTGTTACTGAAGGACAGTTGCCTTCGATCACGTAATCAAAAGTATAGGTGCCTAAATCTGCCTGTGAAGGATCCAGGAATGAATCGGTCAACGCTCCAGAATTGTCATTATCTATCCAGGTTCCGTTTTCGTCATATTCGCTTAGGAAAAGATCGAATAGGTCCAGCGTGGAATCATCAATACACAGCGTTGCATCAGTTGTTTCAATTTCCGCAGCTACAGCTTCATTAACAGTTACTGTTGTTGCTTCGGAAACCTGCCCGAATTCATCTTTTACTGTTACCTGATATGTTCCAGGAGCAACTTCAGAGAAGGTGTTGCTTTCCTGGTAGTTTTCACCGTCGATGCTGTAAGTAACACCTTCCACAGCGGTCACAACAATAGTTCCGGTTGGCTCGGCACAGGTGGCCTGCGTTACGGTTGTTCCAGGAGCTCCTGGTGGTTCCGGTAGCGGTTCTTCTTCTACCGTTACGGTAAAGCTACAGCTGGCTGTGTTTCCGGCGGCATCAGTAACAGTGTAGGTAACAGTGGTTTCGCCCACTGGGAATTCCTCACCAGAGGCAATTCCTTCTGTCATCTCCACAGTGGTTCCTTCGCAGTTATCAGTATAACTTACCATGGTATAGTTCACTATGACGCTGGAAGTTCCAATTTCCACCTGAATATTTATACTTTCTGGACACTCGATCACCGGAGCTTCATCATCAGTCACTGTTATAGTGAAAGTTGAAGTCGCTGTATTACCATTAGTATCAGTAGCGGTGTAAGTGATTGTTGTGGTTCCAATTGGGAATTCACTTCCAGGAGCAGCACCTTCAGTAAGTTCTACACTTTCAATTCCGCAATTATCAGTCGCTTCAGGAATTAGGAAATCTACCACAGCACCACATGTTCCAGGATCGTTGCTTACTTCAATATTTGAAAGTTGTTCAATCGAAGGACCTTCATCATCGTTAACAGTTACATCGAAAGAACATTCAGCAGTGTTTCCGGCAGCATCAGTTGCTCTGAAAGTTACAGTTGTAGTTCCCACAGGGAACACCTCTCCAGAAGCTGGACCAGCAATTTGCTCGATACTTACTTCTCCAGAATTGTCTGCAAATTCAGGCATGTCAAATTCCACTGTAGCTCCACAGATTCCAGGATCATTTGGAGTTACAATATTTTCAGGGCACGAAATCGAAGGATCTTCGCCATCTTCAACAGTAACAGTGAAGCTACATTCTGCCGTATTTCCAGAATTATCTGTAGCAGTAAACGTTACAGTAGTATCACCGATAGGGAAATGAGATCCTGATAATGGGCCAGCAGTTTGTTCTACAGTCACATCACAATTGTCAGTTGCAGTTGCGTCTGCAAACTCAACGATTGCGTAGTTCTGACCAGTAGTAGTTGTCACAGTCATGTCACCAGGACAGCTAATGATCGGGTTGGTATTGTCAACCACAGTCACATCGAAAGAAACTGTAGTGGTGTTTCCATGAATATCGGTCACGGTCCAGGTTACTGTAGTAGTTCCTACAGGGAATACTTCACCAGAAGCCAGTCCTTCAGTAATTTCTACAGATTCCAGTCCGCAGTTGTCATCAGCACCGATCATTCCGAAATCTACCACAGCACCACAGAATTCCTGTTCGGCGTTCACGGTGATGTTTTCCATCGTTTCAGTAGTTGGTGCTTCGGTATCATTTACCGTTACATCGAAAGAACATTCAGCAGTGTTTCCGGAAGCATCAGTTGCTCTGAAAGTCACGGTTGTAGTACCAACTTCGAAGAATTCACCTGAAGCAGGACCGGTTAGTTGTTCGATAGTTACCTGGCCAGAATTATCTGCAAACTCAGGCATAGCGAATTCCACAGCAGCGCCACATAATCCAGGATCATTTGGCTGAACAATATTTTCAGGACAGGTGATCGTTGGGTCTTCATCGTCTTCTACAGTGATCGTGAAAGAGCATACCGCAGTATTTCCAGAGGCATCAGTTGCAGTGTATTCAATAGTATGAACACCAGGACCGAACTCAGAACCAGAAGCCTGTCCGCCAGTTTGGGTAACAGTTACCTCACAGTTATCAGTTGCCGTAGCATCTTCGAAGGTAACTACCGCGAAGTTTTCACCTTCAGCAGTTGAAACCTCGATATTTCCAGGACAGGTGATCATAGGATCTTCGTTATCTACTACAGTTACTGTGAAAGTCATTGTAGACTGGTTGCCAGAAGCATCAGTTACCACATAAGTCACAGTAGTAGTTCCCACTGGGAATACCTGACCAGAAGGGATACCTTCGGTCATTTCGATCGACTCGATCTCACAGTTATCAGTAGCCTGAATAGTACCGTAGTTGATCACAGCACCACAGGTTTCCGGATCGGTATCGATATCAGTATAATTTTCTATTTGAGTCACAACCGGAGCTTCATCATCGCTAACAGTTACTTTCTGTACACAGGTAGCAGAATTTCCGTTAGCATCAGTCGCAGTCCAGGTTACCTCAGTAGTTCCAAGAGGGAAGATGGTTGGTGCATTGTTTGTAATGGTGATCTCACCTTCACAATTATCAGCAGCAGTAGCCATTCCCAGATCAAGGTTCGCTAAAGACACTCCACAAAGGCCATCTTCAGTAGTAATTTCAATATCTGCAGGACAGGTAATTTCAGGTGCTTCATTATCAGTAATGGTTACATCGAATGAACACTCTACAAAATTGTCATCATCATCAGTTGCTCTGAAAGTTACAGTTGTAGTTCCCACAGGGAACACCTCTCCAGAAGCTGGACCAGCAATTTGCTCGATACTTACTTCTCCAGAATTGTCTGCAAATTCAGGCATGTCAAATTCCACTGCAGCTCCACAGATTCCAGGATCATTTGGAGTTACAATATTTTCAGGGCACGAGATCGAAGGATCTTCGCCATCTTCAACAGTAACAGTGAAGCTACATTCTGCCGTATTTCCAGAATTATCTGTAGCAGTAAATGTTACAGTAGTATCACCGATAGGGAACTGAGATCCTGATAATGGACCAGCAGTTTGTTCTACAGTCACATCACAATTGTCAGTTGCAGTTGCGTCTGCAAACTCAACGATTGCGTAGTTTTGACCAGTAGCGGTTGTCACAGTCATATCACCAGGACAGCTGATGATCGGGTTGGTATTGTCAACCACAGTCACATCGAAAGAGACCGTAGTGGTGTTTCCATGAATATCGGTCACGGTCCACGTTACTGTAGTAGTTCCTACAGGGAAAACTTCACCAGAAGCCAGTCCCTCAGTAATTTCTACAGATTCCAGTCCGCAGTTGTCATCAGCACCGATCATTCCGAAATCTACCACAGCACCACAGAATTCCTGTTCTGCGTTCACAGTGATGTTTTCCATCGTTTCAGTAGTTGGTGCTTCGGTATCATTTACCGTTACATCGAAAGAACATTCAGCAGTGTTTCCGGCAGCATCAGTTGCTCTGAAAGTCACGGTTGTAGTTCCAACTTCGAAGAATTCACCTGAAGCAGGACCGGTTAGTTGTTCGATGGTTACCTGGCCAGAATTATCTGCAAACTCAGGCATAGCGAATTCTACAGCAGCGCCACATAATCCAGGATCATTTGGCTGAACAATATTTTCAGGACAGGTGATCGTTGGATCCTCATCATCTTCTACAGTGATCGTGAAAGAACATACCGCAGTATTTCCAGACGCATCAGTTGCAGTGTATTCAATAGTATGAACACCAGGACCGAACTCAGAACCAGAAGCCTGTCCGCCAGTTTGGGTAACAGTAACCTCACAGTTGTCAGTTGCCGTAGCATCTTCGAAGGTAACTACCGCGAAGTTTTCACCTTCAGCAGTTGATACTTCGATATTACCAGGACAGGTGATCATAGGATCTTCGTTATCTACCACGGTTACTGTGAAAGTCATTGTAGACTGGTTGCCAGAAGCATCAGTTACCACATAAGTTACTGTAGTAATTCCCACTGGGAATACCTGACCAGAAGCGATACCTTCGGTCATTTCGATCGACTCGATCTCACAGTTATCAGTAGCCTGAATAGTACCGTAGTTGATCACAGCACCACAGGTTTCCGGATCGGTATCGATATCAGTATAGTTTTCTATTTGAGTCACAACTGGAGCTTCATCATCGCTAACAGTTACTTTCTGTACACAGGTAGCAGAGTTTCCGTTAGCATCAGTCGCAGTCCAGGTTACCTCAGTAGTTCCAAGAGGGAAGGTGGTTGGTGCATTGTTTGTAATGGTGATCTCACCTTCACAATTATCAGCAGCAGTAGCCATTCCCAGATCAAGGTTCGCTAAAGACACTCCACAAAGGCCATCTTCAGTAGTAATTTCAATATCAGCCGGACAAGTAATTTCAGGAGCTTCATTATCAGTAATGGTTACATCAAAAGAACACTCTACAAAATTGTCATCATCATCAGTCGCTCTGAAAGTTACAGTTGTAGTTCCAACCGGGAATACAGATCCAGAAGCAGGACCAGCAACTTGCTCTACCGCAACACTTCCAGAATTATCAGAAGCATCTGGTGTTGCGAAAGTTACCACAGCACCACAAACGCCTTCGTCATTAATATCAGAGATGTCGCCAGGGCAACTAATTGTTGGATCTTCATCATCAACAACTTCAATCTTAAAAGAGCAGGTAGCGGTATTTCCAGAAGCATCGGTTGCAGTATATTCTACAGTGTAAGTCCCGATTGCCAGATCTGAACCAGAAGTTGGACCCGCAGTTTGTTCAACAGTCACATCACAATTATCAGTAGCTGTAGCATCGTTAAAGTTCACAATTACAGAATCCTCACCTTCGGCTGTTGGAACAACCATATCACCAGGACAGCTGATGATCGGTTTAGTATTGTCAACCACAGTCACATCGAAAGAAACAGTAGTGGTATTTCCATGAATATCGGTCACGGTCCAGGTTACTGTAGTAGTTCCTACAGGGAATACTTCACCAGAGGACAATCCTTCAGTAATTTCTACAGATTCCAGTCCGCAGTTATCCTCGGCACCAACTTTATTGAAGTTCACTGTAGCCCCGCATATAGTTGGATCTGCATTTACAGTAATGTTATCTGGTTGCTCGGTGGTTGGATCCTGATTGTCAACGACTGTTATTTTCTGGGTACAAATGGCGGTATTGTCCGCATCATCTTTTACTGTCCAGGTTACTGTAGTAGTTCCTACTGGGAATTGAGCAGGCGCATTATTGGTGATCTCCAAATTCGTATCGCAATTATCAGTAGCGGTAATGCTTCCTAAATCTACACCGGTCGCATAGCAGAAACCATTATCAGCATTAACTGTCTTGTCTGTCGCACAAGAAGTGATCACTGGATCTTCCGTATCAACCACGGTAACAGATTGTGTACAGGTGGCTATGTTTCCTGCTTTATCTTTTACAGTCCAGGTTACAATGGTAGTACCAGCCTGGAAAACAGTTGGAGCGTCATTTGTAATGGTAAGGTCAGTATCACAATTGTCAGTAGCCGTAATATTTCCCAGATTCACATTTGTTGCAGAACAGCTTCCTTCGTCGGCAGGCTGATTAGTAATATCACTGGCACAGGAAGTGATGACAGGCTTTTGAGTGTCTACAACAGTGATTGTTTGTTCACAGGTTACAGAATTTCCGGCATCATCAGTAACTGTCCAGGTAACTACTGTTTCACCTAAAGGAAATTCAGAAGGAGCATTATTGGTAATGCTAAGGTCAGCATCGCAATTATCAGTTGCAGTTACGCTTCCAAGGTTTACGTTAGTAGCAGAACAGCTTCCGTTATCTGCTGGCAGATCACTTATATCAGCAGCACATGCAGTAATAACCGGATCCTGATTATCGATTACAGTAATTTCCTGTTCGCAAGTAACAGAATTTCCAGCGTCATCAGTAATAGTCCAGATTACAGTTGTTTTTCCCGCTGGAAAAATTGCCGGAGCATTATTGGTAATGCTAAGGTCTGTGTCACAATTATCAGTAGCTTCCACCGATCCAAGATCTACTCCTGAAGCAGTACAAAGACCAGCATCGGCATTTACGGTTTTATCAGCCGCACAACTGATGATTTTTGGGTCCTGATTGTCTACGACCGTAACTACCTGGGTGCAGGTTGTGAAATTACCCGCGTCATCGGTGACGGTCCAGGTAACGGTAGTTGATCCAGCAGGGAATACGTTAGGCGCATCATTGGTGATGGTTAGGTTAGTGTCACAATTGTCAGTAGCGGTGATAGTTCCAAGGTTCACGTTCGTGGCAGAACAGCTTCCCTCATCAGCCGGCTGGTTGGTAATATCAGCAGCACATGCTGTGATCACTGGTTTCACATTATCCAGAGTTTCAGTAAGTTCGATGATAGTGGAATTTTGACAATTCTTATTATAGACCGTTAAAGAATAATTTCCACTAGCAAGACTGGGAAAAGTCCCTTCACCTGTTACTATTATTTCGTTTGCATCGCGTAGTACATATTCGTAGTTACTATTAACGTCAAAAGAAATACTTCCGTTATTTAAACCGCAGGTTGCAGGATCTACCGTTATGTTTGATGGCAATTCCGGTATTTCCTGCTCATCAAGAACAGTAATAATAGCAGAAATTATTTCACATCTTTCGCTAGTTGCTTTAATCCGGTATTGGCCAGGTTCAAGTTCTAAGAAAATTCCAGAATCAGAAATCGAAATTTCTGTTGGCGCATTGTTATTGTCTAATAAAATATATTGAATTGCGGGATCATAATTATCCACAGAAATACTACCGTAGCTATTGTCACAGGATTTTGAAAAAGCTGAGAATTCTATTTTCAATTCCTCAATTTGAAGAGTAAAAGGTATGTAGCAATCATTTACTCCAGGGAGTACAGCGAAATATGATTTTGTGGAATTAGGAAAAGGATTTTCAAAAGTATATTCAGTAGAAGATTGGGTTAAAGGAAATGAATCATAGAACCTTGTATTGACTGGAAATTCATCTGCAATGGAAGAAAAACTGATAGAAGATCCGCCATCGCAAAATTGGAATGTTAAATCATTTTCATTGCTGCAATTATCCTGAATAAACTGTGTGGAATCAATAGGAATAAATAAAGGATTACGAATTGGTTCTCCAATACAAGTCCCATTCGTTTGATAGCCCTGAATTAATTCAGTATTCTGAAAACCAACCCCGGTGATTTTACCTTTACCATTGAGAGCGCCAACAAAATTAATTCCCGAATTACCTTGACATTCTATATATTTTAATAAGGTACAGTTTTCTGTAGCCTTGACGGTGATATACAGCTCTGCTAATAAAGTGTTGTTGTTTTCTACCACGGGAAGATCTCCGATTTCCCATGTAAGCACTCCATTGCTACCTTGATTAGGATTATAATCAATGGAATTTGGAGTAGGATTCGGAGCGTAGTAAATATTCGTATATGCGGATTCTAAAACATATGTGGCATTATAAGGTATAGGAATATTTAAACTAACATTTTCCAGCGCTTCGGTACCTTTGTTTCGTAATTCTATTTTATAAGTCACTTCCTGACCGGGCTGAACAGTAGTGCCCGAGGTGTAATTCTGTCCGTTGATGGAACTGATGGAGCTTATTCCTTCTATTTCTGGCTGGTAAGCATCTACCGACATCGCTAATGAATATATGACATAGGTGTCTTGAGTAGATCCGTATTTAAAAGTTGTAGAGGTTTGATTATTGGTTACAACCGAATTATTTTCATTAGGTACATTAAGAATACTAATATCAATTCCTGTATTGTTTTTTAAATTAGGATTCCGCGGATCATCATTAACTATGGAGGAATTAAAAAAGTTATTGGAAGAGTTTTTAGAATGTTGTAAGGTTAAATATTGATTTGAAGAATGCTTTTTTATTTTAAAATAATCTCCTGAAATACCAACATCTCCTTCACTAGCAACCATGCCAAGCTTCATATTTACAGGACCTTCCTGAGAAGTGTGAAATCCCGAAATTGGAAGATTGTATTCGGCGACAACATTACCTTCAACGTAAGCATAACCATCAAAAACAGTAATGTCTCTGGGATTCATTTGACTATTCTGGTACACAACTATTAAACTCCAGCCGCCATAATATCCAGTACTACCACCATTACCAGTAGAAATGGCCATATCAGCAACCCAATAATCCCCTTGTCCTGCATTTTTTACTAAATCTGTAACTTCTGTATAGGCTACATACATATCTTCCTCTCCTGGAAATGCGATATCACCAGGCTTGGCAGTAACTGTTTGATATGAACCATTAGGCGTTTTAAATTTTATACTTCGCTTAATTGAATTTGATACTTGACTTTTAGTTCTTGCGCTCCAGTACAAACCGGCATATACAACCTCTGTGCAATCAGGATTCAAATTGTTTTCAATCGAATAATTTAGTTGAGCTGAGGAGCTGTTCGAGGTACTATTATCATTATCCGTGTCAACAGCTATCATAACATTATTACTATTTAGCCTGGTATCCGAATAATTTTGTAATGTCATATTGGTGTTTCCAATAATGGTAAAGTCACCATGAACATTATAAATGGTTTTCTCCGGCGTCTCCTGAGAGGAACGTGGTTGGAATTCTTTTATAATTTGCGCATTCAAATGAGTAGAAAAACCTACACATAGAACCACGACAAAAAGAAAGAATTTTGGAATTGAGATAGGTGAGTATTGTTTTTTCATAATATTATGGGTTCAAACAATTATTCATTTTCAGTGAACTGATATAGAATTATGATGGGGATAGTCTCGGTTACATACGCTTCGATATTCCCTCTGTTCCAGGTGCTTGGAGCCTCGATATAGATGTGCTTGAGACTAGGGAAAATTTTCAGGTAATCTAATGCTGGAAACGGTTGATTTTCAGAAACTCTGATTTTAAGAAGCTGAACGTTTCTACCGGCTGAGTTAATGGTCAAATAGTTTAACTGTTCAGCTTCAATGTCGGCAATTAACGGTGGGGTATTGCCAAAGGTCTTCATTTTACCATTCTCCAAAACTAGAGTAGGCTGAACGTCAAAAAGCAAGCTTTGCAAAGACGGATTAAGCTGGCTTTTTTGCATTTTTTGCGAACTTGATGAACTCTGTAAATAATCATTAAGTTCGATCAGTTGATTTTGGCCATATCCGGATATACTGAAAATACAGTATAATAAGATAGCCCAAAGAGTTAGATTTCTCATGGCTGAAAATTTTATTATTTATAAGAGGGGTAGTAAATGAATGCGCTGTGTGGGGGTGACATACATTAATTACGTAGTAAATGTAAACTACAGACAGATAACCAGCTGTATTTAAATTTATTTTTAGTTGAAAGACAGTATTTTATCGGTCAATTACTAAATACAGGAATTTTCTTTTCGATTATATTCAACAAAATTCAAAAGAATGTTAACGTAAAAGTGAGAAAAGCTGAAAGTGTGTCTAATATTTGATAAAACAAAGTTAACATTTATCATTTATTTAATAAATTGTTAGTAAATGTTCACTTTAACTATTAATTTGGTAATTCATCGATTAATTTTAGAATGGTATTTTTTTAATTCTATATTTGATATTGTTATAACGAAGGAAAATGATCCCTAACCGTTTTCCTTTAATTTTACCCTACCTCTTTTACCCCAAAATTGTTTTACGAAAGACATTCGAAGTTCTTTTATTAATTTTTAACCAATACTAATTTTTTTATTATGAAAAAAGCGATTTTTTGCGCGGGAGCGCTATTATTTGGGGCAATTGCTTTTGCTCAAGACAACGACAGTTTCGTGGTTCAATCAGGAAACAACAACGGTTCAACGGTGAACCAGGCAGGTTTAAATGATTTATCTTCTGTTTATCAGTCCGGTGATCATAACTCGGCGAACGTGGATCAAGGTGCTCAGGTTAACAAGGCCTTTATTGTTCAAACAGGGGATCATAATACTGCAACATCATCTCAGAATGATGATGGTCTTCAGGGACCTGGTGATAACTGGTCATTACAAATGCAATCAGGGAATCACAACGTAGCCACCGTAGATCAGGATTCGCCATATACTAATGGAGCTGGAGCAGGAACAACTGGTTCTTATGCTACTCAGATTCAGAGTGGAAACAATAATTCAGCTGATATCCAGCAATTGAATTCTGGCCATAAGTCACTGCAATATCAGTCTGGTGATCACAACATGGCTGATGACTTCCAAACTGGTGCAGGTCATGAATCTTGGACTTTCCAAACAGGTGATCACAATGATAGTTATGTTGATCAAAACGGATGGGGAGATGATGCATTCGCTCTGCAATCTGGAGATCATAACTATAGTGATGTATCTCAAAAAGGAGGTCAGAATGATTCATGGACTTTCCAAACAGGAAACCATAACTCTAGTACAGTAACACAAACGGCTGGACAACAATTTAGCTTTGTTTCACAGTCTGGAAATTTTAATACTTCTACTGTAACTCAAAGCGGTATTGTAATCGCAAACTAGGATTCCAGTTTAATAAGACTAATCAGGGGTTGCATGATTGAACCATGTAACTCCTGATTTTTAACGTTTAGTATCATGAAAACCATATTAATACTTGGAACCATATTGAGTTTCTCAATTTTTCAGAATTTATATTGCCAGCAGAATTTTGATGCCAGGATGTTGCAGGCTACAGTATTAGCTAATCAGTCAAATCCAACTTTATCTTCTGGGATCTACATTAATCAAATAGGCAATCAAAACGATGTCCAGATTGATGTTAGTCTTAAAAAAAATGATAGGCTTGAAGTTCAGCAAATAGGAGATCTTAATGAGGTCGTGAAGATTAAAAGAGTTAATTATCTTGATGAAAAAGTTGTTCAAATAGGACATCAGAATCGCATATATGATATGACAAACTCGCCAAGTATAGACTCACGGTCTCAATTAATTCAGCGTGGAAATTATCTTCAGATATATAAAGTAGGCTCAAACAGCATTTCAGAAAATCTCAAAATAAGTATGACCGGTAATTATAGGTCCATAGCCATTCACAATTTTTAACTTGCGGTTCCGAATACTTTTAGCAATATTATTTTTAAGTTTTTTTTCTTCAGAAATTTTTGCTCAGAATTTCAATAAAGAGGTATTACCTGAGATTAAAAAAGAATTTTCACATGAAACTAGAACTTATGACTTAACGCTTATAGCTAAAAATCAAACGGATCGAATATTTGGTTTGAGATATGAATGGAAATTTTTACTCCAGGATAAATCCGCAAAAGAAAATTCAAGGATTCTAGATGGACGGTTTACTTTGGAATCTTATGAGGTAAAAAAAATCGAAGAATTTCGCCTAGGATTACCACCTGCAGAGATGGTGCTTCTCGTTTTATTTTATGATGAGAATGACCAGCTAATTAGTACCCTTAGAGAAATTATTAAACCAAATTTAGATTCCGAAGATCCAGGTAATTTTTCCTATCAAAAACAAAATGAAGGAATCAAACTAGTGGGATTCGTTACTGAAGATACAAAGACCAAAGCAGGAAAAGATTTTTATGATCTTTTCTATCAAAAATACAATCTCTTGCCAGAAAAATCTGATCAGATAATCACTATCAGTGAAATGATCAATTTTGGTAGAACAACCAGGATTTTAATTAAAGTGGGTGATCAGATAATCTATCAGTTTTTTGCGCAACCGAAAATAGACTACCTCCGGGAACAAGTTGACATTAGTATTAAACAACTTGTTAAGTACTTAGAATACCTCAAGACCCGAAATCAAATGAAACAATACTAAGCTCTATCTCTATGAAAAAATTTTTTCTTTTAATTATATTATTATTAGCCACCGTGCAACTTACTACAGCGCAGGATTTGGTTTATAAACCAATTAACCCGGCGTTCGGAGGAGATACATTTAACTATCAGTGGTTACTTAGTTCGGCTCAGGCACAAAATCAATTTAAAGATCCCGATGCCGGTCTAGACGAACTCTCAGATCTCGATCTATTTGAACAAAGCATCAATTCACAGCTTTACAGTAAAATAACCAGTCAGTTATTTAAGGACCAATTTGGTGAAGGAGAGCTACAGGAAGGGCGATATACCTTTGGTAATTTAGCAGTGGATATTTACCCTTCGGAAGCTGGATTGGTGATAAAAATTTTAGATACCAGTACCGGTGAACAAACTCAAATTATCATTCCTAATAGCTAAGAATTATGTTTTATAGAAAACTGTTGATATTAGTAATGCTAATATGTTCATCCTGCAGTACTTATTTTAACCAGCCTACAAGCTTTACCGAAGCTCAATATGGTGAGTCTACAGGGATTACTAAACGCTTACAAAATTTACCTAAACCGGAAGAGAAGGTAGTAGTAGGAGTCTACAATTTTCGTGACTTGACCGGACAATACAAAGCTTCTGAGGCAGGAAGTACTTTTAGTACTGCCGTGACACAAGGGGGGACGGCCATTTTAATAAATGCCCTCGAGGAATCAGGCTGGTTTACCCCGATTGAACGTGAAAATATTGGAAACCTATTGAACGAGAGGAATATAATCCGTTCAACCCGTCAGGAATATGAAGGGAATGGAGAAAGTCAAAGCCAGTTGCCTCCTTTGCTTTTCGCTGGGGTTTTATTAGAGGGCGGTATAGTAAGTTATGATACGAATATAATTACGGGTGGAATGGGAGCCCGGTATTTTGGAGTGGGAGGCAGCACGCAATACAGGCAGGATAGAGTGACGGTATACCTACGAGCAATATCAACTTCTAGTGGTAAAATACTTAAGAATATTTATATCTCCAAAACAATATTATCTCAAGCACTCAGTGGCAACCTATTTAAATATGTGAATTTTCAAAGGCTCATGGAGGCGGAAGTGGGTTTCACCAGAAATGAACCTGTACAATTAGCAGTGAAAGAAGCAATTGAAAAGGCAGTGGAAGGCTTAATTATAGAAGGGTTGCAGGATGATTTATGGAAGACCAAAGATTGTGATGAAGTAAAAGATAAGCTCATTTCGGAATATAAAATCGAACTTGAAGACGTTCAAGAGGCTGGTTTATATAATAACAAATTTGTAGAACGGAGGTTTGGTAGTAGTTTAGGTGTTGGAATAGGTGGTTCTATCATAAGTGGAGACTATTCCCAGGAACGTCTGATGCCACTTGTGAGATTAAATTATGATAATAAATTCTCTAATAATTTTACTTTCAATTTGGCTCTAAGTGGTTTTACGTTAAAAAATTCAACTCAATTCGAACGCACCTTTTTAGGTTTTGATACCAATCTACAATATCTGGTATTACCTGATGATGACTTTACTCCCTTTATATATGGAGGGCCTGGAATTCTTTTTGGATTAGAGGATGATAAAACCCCATCTAATGCGCAATCCAGCTTCTTTAAATTGCAATATGGAATCGGTCTGGATTATTTTATAAATGAAAAGCTATCCTTTAAAATCTTTGGAGAACATTCTTTGTTACTCTCGGATGAGTTAGATTATAGAATAAATGGTAAGCGAAATGATTTTATTTACAATTTAGGTATTGGAGTTAGTTTTCATTTAGGTAAAACAGAACAACAAAAGAATTAAGATATTATGAAAAATCGATTATTATATATTGTAGCCTGTTTCATGTTACTATGTGGTTGTAGTGAGGATACAATTGATGGATATGTAACCGGTGATTTAACAGGGAAAGTGGTCAAAGAAGGCTCTAACGATCCTATTGAAAATGTTAGAATTAGTACGAACCCGACTTCCTCTACTGTTTTTACAAATGCAGAAGGAGAGTTTGTGTTGGAAAATATACCAGAGGGCGAATATTCAGTAGAGGCTAGAAAGGATGGATTATTGACAGCTTTTGAAGGGGCAACAGTTTACCCGAATAGTAATGTGAATGTAATATTTGAGATGAGTGTGGAATCGGCAAGTAATAGACAACCTACTACTCCCGATTTAATACAGCCTGAGGATGGGCAAGAAAACGTAGGTTTAGTAACTGAGTTCATGTGGAGCTCTAGTGATCCTGAAAACGACGAATTGACTTATCAATTAGAGTTGCGGAATGATCATGATGACCAAATCCAAATCTTTGAAGAAATAAAGGATACCACATTCACAGTCGATAACCTTAGTTATGGTTATAAATACTTCTGGCAGGTGAAGGTTTCGGATAGTATTAACCCAACAGTTATTAGTGAAATTAATACATTTTATACTGAAGAAGCTCCTGCTAACAGTATATTCTTCGTAAGAACTGTTGAGGGTAATAATGTGATCTTTAATTCAGACTTGAATGGTCAGGAATCTAGATTAACAGAACTAGGAAAAAATAGTTTTAGACCTCGGAAAAATTCTTCCATAAATAAGGTGGCATATCTAAGCGATGTGGCAGGTGAAACTCAAATATTTATTATGAACCCTGATGGTTCGCAGAAAAAGCAGGTCACCAGTAGCATACCAGTAAAAACAATTGATAAGGATAAAGTGGGGTATTCATGGTCAGAAGATGGAACCTACATTATTTATCCGCATCTTAACAAGTTATATAAGACTACTATAGAAGGCGGGGGGAAAGTTATTATCTATGACTCCGAGCCAGGTAGATATATTATGGATGTGGAAGAAAGTTATGATGGTAGGTTTATCCTAATTTTGGAAACTGATGTAGAAGGTTATAATGGTGAAATTTCCATTTTGAATTCATTAGGAGAAAAAGTGGAGACAGTCATAAATGGTTTTCAGGGAGTTTTAGATGGCATCGATTTGTCTGTAAACAATCGGTTAATTCTATATAGCAGGGATATTTCTGGGTATGAGAATCTTGCTTCAAGACAATTAAACTCCAAAATTTTTATTTATGATAGAGAAAGTGGTGAAACCTATAATTTGAGCGAGAGTAAACCGAATGGAACAAATGATATGGACGCAAGGTTTGCTCCAAACGAAGCAAGTGTGATTTTTGTGAATGGTGAAAATACTTTAGATAGTCAAAAGAATATTATACAAGTAAATATTGAAGAAGACTTATCTGTAGGTAATAATGATCGTAACATCGTAATGGAAAGGGCCTTTATGCCTGAATGGAATTGAGATTTTTTGATTAGAGATGATAAAAGGTGCAAATGCACCTTTTATCTTTTTAATTAAATACCAAATAACATCCTGACTGTACTCTAGATTTTCAACTAGCGTTATTATAAATGTAATTCCCCTCAAATCTAATTTTAGAGTCGATAATAGGAAATACCTATAAGGGATTTAATTGGATTGTTAACTTATAATTTATTAGAGGTATCCTGGTAATCACCAACAACCTGACTTCCGCTGTTACGTTTTACTCTTCCGTAGACATGTATTGTTGAATCACTGCCTACAAATTCCAATTTTGATCCACTATTCAGGTTCAGGTTCCCGTAGATTGTTAGATTTCCATGAATTTTTAAAACTGACCCACTGTTTATATTTAAGTCATAGTTTTTACCGTATCTCCCAACAGCAAGAGATCCGTACATATTGAATATACCATTACTATTTATATTGACAGAATGAGCAATATTCAGAGAACCACAGTAGGTAAGTTCCCCTCCAACATTAAGATTTTTTAAAGTTGTAGCTCCGCGATAATTCAAGACCTCATTACTATTTACATTTAGATTAGCATGACCTCTATATAAAGGATATTCATTGCAATTGGCGAATTCCTCACTGCCGGAACTTGTTTGAATTTTAATGATTTTCAGACCTCCTTTTCCGGAAGCTAAAAAGATATATTTGTTTGTCCCTTTTACATAATTAACAGAACCGTCAGTATCTAGAACTCCTGCCTCTAGAACTGTATTATCTAATGTATTTATTTTGGAGATACCTAATCCAGCACCCCCATTTGCCATAAACACGAAATTATCAGTGGTTGTTACCGCATTTGTGACAATGTCATTTGAATCATAAACTTCATCACTTAAAACTTGGATCGGTAAACTAAGCGTTCTGTTCGGAACATTCCAATTATAAATTCCTACTCCATTTGACCCTTCTGAAACTAATATTTGTTCTCCAAAGAAGCTAATAGTCCTCTTTGATTCCGGAGTTAATTCGTGCGTTTGAATTGCTTGCTGTACCTCCAAGGTCTGTGGATTCAAAAGAAGTAATCCTTTGTTGCCACTTAAAACAGCAATTTTTTCATTAGCTATTGCAATTGAACGTAAGTCTTCAATTGGGTTTTCTAATTGAATATTGAACAAATCAGTGCCTATCTTAGTAACACTACCGTTGCTTCCACTTAGAGCAATTATAGAGGATGCGTTTAACGGTGCTACATCTACGGCGGCGTAACCAGATAATGGCGTTATCCTCAGATTGTCTATAGAACCATCGGAATTCACATAGACCTCACCTAGATTAGCGTAAGCTGTCAAATATGGATTGGATTCTACATCAGCAGCCAGTGTAAATAATAATTTCGAATCATTAAATTTAATGGAGGTGAAATCTGCCTGATCTGAGGTGATTCGGGAAATGATTTTAGGATCCTTTTCATTACTAATGTCTATAATGTCAATTCCACCTAAGTATTCAGGACCTTCTTTCATATAAGATACGAAAACCAGGTTATCATGGAAATCTACATGGCTGGCTCTGAGTAATACACCATTTATTGATGGAGGAAGTATTTCCGCAATTTGTTCAAACGTAATATCATTGAGAGATAATTCTCCTTCTTCTCTTCCAATATTTATTTGGCGATTAGAAACGACACCATTAAATTGCTTATCCAGGGATTGATTCAATTCCGTTAAATCTTTTTGAACATTTAAATCTAGCGAAACTGGATTTTCAATCTGATCTTCATTATTAGAACATGAATAACTCAGTAAAACCATTAGAATGGTACAAACTTTAAAAAAATTTCTCATTTTGATTTAGATTAGGGCAGTATTTAAATAAATAATTATGCCTTTAAGGCGGAGCAAAAATGCTAATTATGTAGGTGAATGCCTATTAATAGAAGTGAAAAAAGGTGTAAAATCTTCAAACGGTATTAATATATCGGTGAAAGGCAGGCTTTTATTAAGCAGATAACAATCTTATACAGTAGGTATTCTATAATATATGGGAAAATTTGAATATTACAAATGTTGATAATGTGGAAGTACGTTCACTAGGCATTTGGAAAAAAGGACTTTCAAGACATGATTTAATTATATAAATATCGTTTTCAAAAGTCGAAGTTGAATGCCTTATCAGGGTTTTATTTTATAGTATTCTTGAAAGATTATTGAGTGCAATAATACAATTTTACTGGAACTTTAGTCTATTATTCTTCACTAAGAAAAAATTCACTTTAAAAGGGTCCTAACCAATATGATTTATTCGTAAATTATTGTGCTTCAGTACTCTACCGGTCAATTTTTTCCTTTTACGGTTTTTGGTTCAAAATTCAGTAACACTCAAATGTTTACGTTTTGAAAATATATAACTCTTAATTATAGGTCATGATTGAAGATTATACCAAATATTACAGAACCATTTTATTAGCGTTTAGCGTTGTTCTCGCAGTTTATATTGTGAATCATTACTTCGGATAAGCTAATGCTGAGATACATAGAACATAGCACTCCCCGGTCTATTATTTAAGGAATAATTATTCCTTCGGTAAGGTTATTATAAAAGTTGTTCCAGTCTGAGGAGTACTTTCTACATGAATTTCACCCTGGTGACCTTCGACTATTTCCTTTACGATCAATAATCCTAAACCGTAACTATTCTCTTTGAGTTCATTTTTATTACCGCTAGTAAACCTTTCTTTAAAGATTTTTTGCAGTACTTCCTGAGGAATGTGGGAGCCATTATTATGAACGGCAAATTCAGCATGCCTTTCATAGTTTCGTAAAGTAATTTGTACTGTGCCGGTGGAACTTCCATGTTTGACGGCATTGGTTATTAAATTATTCATCATTTGGGATAATCGTAGCCTATCCCAGTTTCCATGGATGTCATCGTCAAAACTGAGTACAAATTCGATTTGAGGATAGGCTAGTTCATGCTCATGAATAATATTTTGGGACAGTTCAACTAGGTCAATAGGGACTTTTTGGAAACTCATTCCCTTACCCAGACGTAACTCGGTTAGTTCTAGTAGATTATTGATGAGGCTAGTCATTCGATCCACACTCACCTCGGTATATGCCAGGGTTTTTTTTCCTTTCTCCGATAAATTTTCTGAGAGTTTTAATAAGGAATGGGCTCCTTTAATGGTGGAAATAGGATTTCGTAAATCGTGACCCAAAATTCCAAGGAAGAGGTTCTTGCTTTCATTTAATTTTTCTTGAAATCGAGTTAGTGAAATCATCCAGATTTCATCCACCGCTTCATTGAAGCGAATCATTTCATAAAAATCCGTTTCCCAGTTGTCTGCTCTGGCTTCTTTTGCTCATAATCGCAACACGCTAGCACGTAGCGCACGGAATTCGGCACTTAACTGCATGAAATCAAAACCTGCATCCAAACGTTGCTCTCCATGATCGTTTGCAGCTTGAGTTTCAGCCATGTTCAGAACCTTATTTCCCTGTGACTTAATTTTCTGCTCGACATCTGACTGGGAACTGCGCATATCATAGATGATTCGATCAAGAATTTGAATCACATGATCCTTAATATCCTCTCGATTCATTTGCTTAGTAAGGAGAATATTTTTCTGAGCAAATTTTATCCACTCTTCTGCAATAGCTGATTTATTATCAGCTATAAAATCTACTAAATTCATTTGGTTGGCAGTTTAATAGTGTTCAACCATGTAACAATTGTAAATACATTGATAAATGATTAGGCTGAGCCAATTTTTTCGCATTCATTTTTAGTGTAACTCGGCACGAAAATCTTGGCGCAATTTTAATTCGTGCTGAGCGTTTTAGCTACTTTATCATACTCATCCTGAGTAAGTACGGCTGTCCATTCCGTAGGTTCTTTGCCGCTATATATGGCCAAATAGGTAACATTAGAATTTTTTGTCGAGGAATGCCAGTGCTCAATATTTTTATCGCATCGAATAATATCTCCTGTTCTTAAAATTACCGGAGATTTATCTCTTTCCTGGTAATAGGCTTCGCCCTCTACAATTATCAGAATCTGGACCGACGAATGTTTATGCCAATCTAACGTAGAATTCGCCTTAAATTTTGCTTTTGTAATGTTATAATTAAAATCATCATCATCATGTAGAATCGGATGAAGCCAGGCTTCACCAATGTAATGAACATTCGGCGCCTTGGTGCCTTCTTCTTTATAACTTGAAATACTATATTCTGAACTTTGAGCTATTACCATAGTTGGCAAAGTAAAGAGGATCAATCTGATTAGTAGCTTCATAGGTGTCATCAGTTATATTGAACAATCGAAGTTTAAAAATACTAAAACTTATATATATGATGGACTTTTCTTATACGGGTGAAGTACTTCGAGAGGAATAACAGGTAAACTGACTGAATTTTAGAATATCGAAAAAATTTATGATTCATTGGTTACAGCGCTTTTATAGCTGCCTTTGTAGCTATAGCTGGATCGTTGTAAATTTTTGTTAAACCCATATTAATTATGTATTTGGATCAACAACTCTTAAGACAATTTTTAATATTTGTTTAACCTTAAAAAATTCGATTTCTAAATATGATTTTCTGAAGATGGAGTTTGAACCAAGTGCAGAAATACTGAAATGTTCACCGATCCCGTACTACCACTGCGATATAAATGGCAAAATAATAAGCTATAATGATGCCGCAAAAAATGTATGGGGACGGGAGCCAAATCTTGCGGATGATCTATGGTCCGGAGCTTTAAAAGAATATTATTACGATGGAACGCCGGTACAAAAAGCGGAGCATCCAGCGGCACAAATACTTCAAAAGTCAGCGTTCGATACTAGGACGGAATTGCGAGTAGAACAACCTAATGGTAGCCTTAAATATATTCTTCTGGTTGCTCAGCCATCCTTCAACAAATCTGACCTGGTCGGGGGGTATTTTTATATGCTTGATTTTACGGAATTCCGAGTGAATAATATAAAAAATGCCAGCCTTTCGACCATAATTGAGACCTCCGACGACGCTATAATTACAAAAGATTTACAGGGGAAGATTACCAGCTGGAATCAGGCTGCCGAAAGGATTTTTGGGTATTCGGAAAAAGAAGCAATAGGAAAACCTATCACTATGTTATTCCCAAACTCACGACTTCACGAGGAGGATGTGATCATTTCTCAGTTGAAAAGTGGGCAAAGGATTGACCATTTTGAAACGATAAGGTTAAATAAGGATGGTAAACCAATAGCGATCGAACTGAATATCTCTCCAATCAAAAATGTTCATGGAAAAGTCATTGGAGCATCCAAAGTGGCCAGGGATATTAGCGAGCATATTTCTAGTCATGAAAAGAAAGAAATTCTTTCCGCAATCGTAGAGTCTTCGGATGATGCTATTATTAGCAAAAATCTGGACAGCATCATAATTAGCTGGAATAAAGGGGCGCAAAAAATATTTGGTTATACAGAGCAGGAGGCCATCGGAAATTCAATAACCATGCTGATTCCTGAAAACAAGCTCTCCGAGGAAGTTGAAATTCTTTCCAAAATAAGAAAAGGTGAAAAGATTGATCATTTCGAAACAGTTCGAAAGCATAAATCAGGCAGGGATATAACGGTTTCCATTACGGTATCCCCATTGAAAAACCATAAAGGAGAAATTGTGGGAGCCTCGAAAGTAGCACGGGATATCACACAACAGGTGGAATATCAGAAAGCCCTGGAGAAATATAACAGGAATTTAGAAATACTGAATTCAATTGGGAAATCAATTTCAGAAAAAAACGATTTTAAGGAAGTATTGCAATGGATTGTAGATACCACCTATAGATTGACCAATTCTCAATTGGTAATGTTTTTTTATGAGGTGAAATCAAGACATAAGGTGCATAGTTACGCGGCAGTGTCTGGCAGAAGTAAGCACTTTTTAGAAGATATAGGTGTTTCAAGATTTAAGGATATAGTTCCAAAGTCGAATGCACAATCCTTAATTTTTAATCTGAATGATGAAGTTGAAATTTTAAATAAAAGAAAATCGATTTATGAGAAGCTGCATTCTCTTTTAGGATCTAGTAATTTCATGGTATTGCCATTATCATCAGAGCATCATGCTGCGGGAGGTGGATTTATTTTCTGTAGTAATCAACCCGATTATTATCGTTCGCAGGATCTTTTGTTAATTCGAAATATTGCTAGCCAGGTTTCTGCAACCCTTCAAAATTCCTATTTATTTGAAAAAATAAAACAACTCAATGCAAAGAAAGATGAGTTCATTGCCGTTGCCAGTCATGAATTGAAAACTCCTCTTACTTCCTTAAAAGGATATCTTCAATTACTACAACATACTAATCAAAATCCCGCAACTGACGGCTTTATTGATAAGTCTTTAACCCAGGTGGAACGGTTAAATGGTTTAGTAGATGATCTCCTAAATATGTCTCGTTTGGACAGTGGGCGACTGGATTTTAAAAAGAGAATTTTCGATTTAAATAAGGTTATAATTGATGTAGTTGCCAATTTCAAATATACTCATCCTTCCCATGAAATTTTATTTGATGTTCAACAGGAACTTCTGGTATTTGGTGATGCTCAGCGCATCGAACAGGTAATTATCAATTTAATTTCTAATGCCATTAAATATTCTCCTTTTTCGAATACTATCGAAATAACCGCTACAAAATCTGTTGATAGTATTATTGTTTCAGTTCGTGATTACGGAATAGGAGTGAAAGAAGAACATCAAAAATTTTTATTTGATCGCTTCTATCGTGCAGAAAACTCTACTGGTATTGGTGGCCTAGGTATAGGACTTTACTTGTCTAAAGAAATTATTAAAAGGCATAAAGGGGAAATTGGATACCGCAAACCACCAGGTTCTGGCTCAGAATTTTATTTCACTCTGCCTTATGTTGATGACTTTAAGGAAACAAATAATGACATAACTAAATTGAATTAAATGGAAGTAGTTCTAGTCGAAGATGATTCAAGCATACGAGAACTTATAGAATCATTATTAGAAATTAACGGATACCAAGTACATAGTTTTGCGAATGCGAAGGAATTTCAACGCGTAAACGATACTTTATTCCCCGATGTATACCTTATAGACTATATGCTGCCAGATGGCAATGGCCTGGATCTCTGTAAAAGCCTTAAAGCAAACGAAAGAACCGAAAAGCTTCCCGTAATTGTTATGTCTGCCCATCCCGATTTATTTGAACTTAAGGGAGCGGATGAATTCTTAGCAAAACCCTTTGATATTAAAGACTTGATTAATTGTATCGAAAAACAATTATAAAAGCCTTCTGTACATATCTAATACAGGGTATAAGCCAGGATTATTAACTACAACTAAGGTTAAAAAATTCGTTTCACCTGAATTCTGAATCATTAAAGCCAGTACCTTAAGTGATTTTCAACCTGTTTGAGTTTAGAAATTTGAGTTAAACCTTTCATAAGGGTTTAGATTTCATCAAAAATTACCGGAATAGCGCACTCCATTGATATAGATTCTCAGGAAATTGAGAAAATTTTTCGATTCATTGATATGGAAATGCAAATTATAAAAGAAAATAAAAAGGCTATTTATGGAGGGGTGGTGACTACCTTGTTTACAGCGCTCGGAGTCTTTCTACTTGGAAGAATTTCTGGTTATGAGGCCAAACATTTAATCACCGCTTCACATGAGGGGATGAACATGCTCTGCAATACCATCATCCTGGCTTCCGCAACTATTTTAACTTTGTTGTTGACCTTACTGGGAATAAGTACTGGGACAGAATCAAGCCTGAAAAAGGATCATTATTATCAGGTATTGGATATTGCAAAATTCGATACAGTTTTGCTGGTTGCGGCTCTAATTATGTTCCAGCTATTTAATATACCTATTACCCGTGCAAATAATGTTCCCTTACACTGGTACTCGGCTGTATACTGGAGCAGCTTGTTGTTCTCTTCCATCCTTAGCGGAACCATGATCACGGTGGTATTGATGTTATTCAGGACTATATCAAATATTATTCATATTGCTGGATTAAAGAAAGATCATCACCTGGTTTCAAAGGAAAAAAGGAATAATGGCTAATTGGTACATATTCTAATGTATATGGGAATCACCCCAACAAACCTTGATTATATTTTGGAAAATGGAGAACTGAAAGGCCGAGAAAATACTTATTAGAAAAGGGCAATTGGATGATTGAATAATAAGCTACCCTCCCATATGTAATACTGTTGATGTAGTGACTTGGGTTGAGGAATTTCCGAAAATAAATACCTTTTCCATTTTTTAGAAACACTTCCTGAAGGCGCTTTTTTATTACGATTTGATTAGGGTGGCCTTTGTCTATTCTAGCAATTTAATTGAGTGTCTTGTCTTTAAATCTGCCCCTGATTATTGCAAATATCATCAGGCCTATTCCCAAACCTTCCAGAAGGCCAATTAGAAAATCATACGATTCATTTGCATTCAATATTCGATTCAATAACTGGGCAATTATTAAAAGTATTATACCGGAAATGATGAATAAAAAGGTTTTTTTTCGCGTAATATCACTTATTGAAGTAGGTTTATTCTTTAAAAGAATAGTTCACAATTAGATTTAATTTGCCTTGTATACCAGGTAATTGTAGGGAAAGAAGACCTAGGGAGTTAGCATTTCGTTGCGCAATGTAAGTAATTAATTTCTTTCTAACGCTAAGAGGTGTTATGAGATTATCTAATGGGCTTTCAAGCTTGTGATCTTATTCCTTGTCATCTTAGATAATAGAATGGGGGAAAATCTGTATAATCATGAATATGGTGCTTGATTGGAAGTAGGTAGAATTGTGATATACTATTGAAGGTATGATGCTCCATGGAAATCGAATTATTATGATACATAGGTTCCCTAGATGTATTTAACTCCATAATCAAGTAGTTAAAATTGATTAACTTACGTAACTAAATTATTTCTAAAAAATTTAAAATCAGATGAATACGGTTGAGCGGCATAAAAAAATTATTGATAAAATTAATCAAGAAGGCCAGGTAAAAAGCCAAGTGCTATGTGATGAGCTGGATGTATCTTCTGTAACCATACGAAAAGATTTAAAATTTTTAGAAGAAAAAGGGATGCTGTATCGGATGCATGGGGGAGCCACCCTTAATAATCCTTACGCAACAGATCGCCATGTGAGCGAGAAGGAAAAAATGAATTTATCTGAGAAGATGATGATTGGTAGTGCTGCTGCCAAATTAGTTACTGCCAATGATTCCATTTTGATTGCCTCCGGAACTACTGTTCTCGCTTTAGCAAAGAGTATCAAACCTTTGGAAAACTTAACCGTAATAACCAGCGCCCTGAATGTTGCCTTAGAACTAAATAAACATCTGGAAATAGAGGTTATCCAATTGGCCGGGATCTTGAGAAAAAGATCTTCCTCTGTAACTGGTATGTATGCAGAAGGGAATCTTCATGATTTTTCGTGTACTAAATTATTCTTAGGAGTAGATGGTATCGATTTAGAATTTGGACTTACGACCGCGAATGTAATGGAAGCACGATTGAATCGTGAAATGATAAAAGTTTCGCAGAAGACCATAGTTCTTGCTGATTCCAGTAAATTTGGCAAGCGAGGATTTGGCAGAATCTGCGGTTTTGACAATATAGATGAAATTATTACCGACAGTAAGATTTCCAATTTCACTAAAAGTGAACTGGAAGAATTCGGAATTAAGGTTACAATAGTTTAATTGTCCAAATACAAATACATCATTGCAGCCAGTGTTGCTCCAAGGATTGGCGCCACTACAGGAATCCAGGAATAACTCCAATCGCTATCTCCCTTGCCTTTTTGGGGAATAATGGAGTAAACAATTCTTGGTCCGAGATCTCTCGCGGGGTTGATGGCATACCCCGTGGTACCTCCTAAAGCTAACCCGATTGCCCATACCAAAAAAGTTACGGGTATAGCTCCTAAAGATCCCATGCCAATTGGAGTTTCTGTATCGCCACCCATTACCGGATCGGTAACATAGAAGATCACAAAAATTAAGGTGAATGTTCCGATGATTTCACTCAGTATGTTGGATCTAATATTCCTTATGGCCGGGGTGGTACAAAAGACAGCTCGCTTTAGGAGGGGGTCTTCTGTTCGATCGAAATGGTCTTTATACATTAGCCAAACAATAAAACTCCCTGCCATCGCTCCTAGCATTTGCGCTAAAATAAATTTCGGAACCAATGCCCAAGAAAATTCCCCGGCAATTGCCAGGCCGAGCGTTACCGCTGGGTTTATATGTGCTCCGCTGTATGGAGCAGCTATTACAACACCTGTGAATACCGCAAAAGCCCAACCAGTAGTTATAACGATCCAACCACTATTGAATCCTTTTGTGTCTTGAAGAACAACATTAGCAACCACTCCATTGCCAATAAGCATTAAAAAGAGAGTTCCAACAAACTCTGCAACAAATTGTGACATATATTTCTAATTTGATGACCATGAATTGGCAGCTTTAATGGCTCTTTTCCATCCATTTATAAGCTCCTCTAAATTGATGTTTTCTGGGTTGTAGGCTCTACTTTCTTCCCATTTTTCCTCCACTTCTGAAATGTTTTTCCAGTACCCCGAACCAAGTCCTGCGAGATATGCAGCCCCTAAGGCAGTCACTTCTGCAGTTTGAGATCGAAGAATTTTTGTTTTTAGGATATCTGCCTGAAATTGCATTAATAAATCGTTTTCGGTAGCACCTCCATCAACTCTTAATTCCTTAATTTCTATATTGGCATCTGCTTCCATAGCTTTTAGAACATCATAGGTCTGAAAGGCTATACTTTCCAGAGCAGCTCTGGCAATATGATTTTTTGTACTACCCCTGGTTATACCAGTTATCGTGCCTCTGGCGTGCTGATTCCAGTAGGGGGCACCTAAGCCAGTAAAGGCCGGAACGAAATATACACCATTTGTATTGTCTACCGCACTGGCGAGATCTTCGATTTCACTTGCAGAAGAAATCATTTGCATCCCATCCCTTAGCCACTGAACTACCGCACCAGCAATAAATATGCTACCTTCTAGCGCGTACGAAACCTTACCGTTTATTTTCCAGGCTATGGTTGTGACCAAACGATTTTCAGAAACTATGGGTTTCTCACCAATGTTCATCAGCATAAAACAGCCAGTCCCATAAGTGTTTTTGATCATTCCGGGCTTAAGACACATCTGGCCGAAAAGAGCTGCGTGCTGATCACCTGCAATACCAGTTATCGGAATTTTTTTGGAGAAGATTGCTCCTGAAGTTACAGCAAGAGGCCCGCTAGACTCTACTACGGTAGGTAACATTGAACTGGGAATCTCGAAAAGTTTTAATAACTCATCATCCCATTCAAGTGTTTGAATGTTGTAGAGCATGGTTCTGGATGCATTAGTAATATCGGTAATATGACTTTCGCCTCCGGTCAGGTTCCAAACCAGCCAGGAATCAATTGTTCCGAATATTAAATCTCCATTGTCCGCTTTACTTCGAGCACCTTCAATATTGTCAAGAATCCATTTAACCTTTGTGGCTACAAAATAGGCATCGATAACCAAACCGGTTTTTTTCCTAACCATATCTTCATAACCTTGTTCCCTGAGTTCATCGCAATAATCAGATGTTCTTCTATCCTGCCATACAATTGCATTATAAACCGGTTCACCTGTGTTTCGATCCCAGACTACCGTTGTTTCGCGCTGGTTGGTAATACCAATGGCTTGAATGTCTTCAGATTTTAGTTTACTTTTTGAAACGGCTTCTGCAGCTACTCCAATCTGTGTTGACCAGATTTCATTAGGATCATGTTCTACCCAACCTGGTTTAGGAAAAATTTGTTTGAATTCTCTTTGAGTGGTGGAAATAGCCTTTCCCTGATGGTTGAAAATTATTGCTCTGGAACTCGTGGTTCCCTGGTCAAAAGCTAAAATGTATTTAGACATGATTATTAAGCTTAGTAGTTATTTTATTATTAAGAGCTGTGGTTAACTTAGGTGTTCGAGGTAGGTAATTCGCTGCGATTGATTTAAAATCAGCTAGTTGTTGATCCTTCCATTTAGAATCCTTAGCCAATTCCTTTCTTAAGATTTCGGCAATTTCAGGAGCCAAATCAATAGCTGCCTTCGCATTTAGAAACAAAATTCTCAGTCTTCTAGCCAGAATATCTTCTACTGTACGCGCCATTTCATAACGTATGAACCATATGACTTCGGCTAGTATATGAGGGAAGTCCGGATGCAATTTTTGCTGAAACCTTATGTCCTCATTAACTAGATTTCGAATTTGCGTTGCATCACTACCGTAGATATCCAAATGATCTTCTATATCTTTTGTTTCAGTAAATCCATGGATTTTCAGGTCTTCCGTTTTACATTTTATTTCAGGAAGATTGCCAACCTGAATGGCTTCATCTACGGTATCTTCAGCCATTTTTCGATAAGTAGTCCATTTGCCTCCGGTAATAGTAATGAGGTTTGTTTTGTCGATGATCAGTTTGTGGTCTCTGGATATTTCCTTCGTCCCTTTATCAGTATCTCTTGGGACTACAAGAGGTCGCAACCCCGCAAAAACGCTTAGAACGTCATCAATGGTTGGCGGGACAACCAGGTAACTTTTCAAAGTTTTTAATATAAACTGAATTTCTTCTTCCAAGGCCTTTGGTTGAGTCGTAGGAACTTTCATGGGGGTATCAGTAGTTCCAACTAGTAGGTGATCTTTCCAGGGGACGGCAAATAATACGCGACCGTCAGATGTTTTTGGGATCATTAAGGCATCACTGCTGGGTAAAAACTCTTTCCTCAGCACTAAATGTATTCCCTGACTTACCTTTATGATCGGTTTGGCCGTCTTGTGATCCAGAGCCAAAATACTATCAGCAAAAACTCCCGTAGCATTAATAACAACATTGGCGTTGATCTCAAAAATTTCATTATTCTCCAGATCTTTTGCGATCACTCCAACTACTTTCCCGTCTGATTTGATAAGATCACTGACCTCAAAATAGTTCAGTAATACGGCGTCATGTTCGACACTTGTTTGCGCGATATTTAACGCTAACCGAGCATCGTCAAATTGCCCGTCATAATATATCACCCCGCCATTTAAACCTTTTAAATTAAGGTTATCAAACAGACTTCGCACCTTCTTATTATTGATGAGTTCTGTTTTTCCTATGCGGAAATGTTGAGCCATCCAGTCATAAATTTTCAAGCCTATGCCATAATAAAACTTTTCCCACCATTTATAACTGGGGATTACAAAAGGTAGCAAATGAACTAAGTGGGGTGCATTCTTTAGCATTAATCCTCTTTCTTTTAAAGCTTCTTTGACTAACGCTATATTGCCCTGAGCAAGATATCGGACCCCACCGTGTGCTAGCTTTGTACTTCTACTAGATGTCCCGTTAGCAAAATCGCCTCTTTCTAAAAGTAGTGTTTTGAAGCCTCTACTGCTCGCGTCAAGCGCGACTCCTAAACCCGTAGCACCTCCACCAATAATGATGATATCCCACTTAGCATTCTCTTTAAGTTTTCTTAAAGCAGACTCGCGATTTAAATATTGTGAACTAGAATTTCCCATCATATTTCGACTAATTATCGAAACAAAAGTAAAATTAAATTGAACAAAACAAAACCTTTCGAAACTAAAAATAAGTAATTTTTTGTTTTTTACTCTTATTTTTTATTACATTCGCATCAGTAAGGTACAAAAATTATCACTTTGTTAATGGTTTATGTTATAAATAGCGAAATCGAAACCTTTTGTTAATACGTACTTAAACAACTATTGCTGAGAAAAAGGAAGATTTGCAATGAATTCAAAAAACAAAATTCAATCTCAATGAAAAAAAAGATCCTTTTATTAATTTTCACTTTATTATGTTGTGTTTCAAATACTTTTGCACAACAATTTGATGCAAAAGGAAAAGTGGTTGATCAGGAAGGTTTGCCGCTACCCGGTGCCACCGTAATGGAAAAGGGTACTAACAATGGTGTTTCTACCGACTTTGATGGAAACTTTACTATTACGGTTTCCAGTGAAACCGCCATACTGGAAATTTCATTTTTAGGTTTTCAGTCAAAGGAAATTCCGGCTTCTGATCCAGGAATCTCGGAAATTACTTTAACTGAGGATGAAAACGCCTTGAGTGAAGTAGTTGTAACCGCCTTGGGGATTAAGAGGGAAGAAAAAAAGCTTGGGTTTTCCCAGGCGACAGTAAATTCCGATAAGCTTTCCCAGGCTGTACCTACCAACTGGTCTTCAGGATTAAAAGGGAAAGTTGCAGGACTTAATATTGTCTCGGCTGGTTCTGGACCGGTGAATTCTCAGCAAATCACATTACGAGGCAATAATTCATTGAATCCGAATGGCAATGCTGCACTTATTGTGGTTGATGGTGTGCCTGTAAGTTCCGAAATGACCACTTCAGGTTCTAGTAGCGCTTACACCGGGAACGATTCCCCAATTGACTACGGAAATGCGATATCAGATTTAAACACCGATGATATTGAAAGTGTAACTGTTTTAAAAGGACCTGGTGCTACAGCCTTGTACGGTAGTCGCGCAGCAAACGGAGCGTTGATCATTACTACGAAATCAGGTAAGCAGTCAAAAGGCCTTGGAATAACTTATACCTCCAGCGTGAGTTTAGATGTAATTCAAAGATGGCCAGATTGGCAATATGAATATGGTCAGGGAACGGGAAAATCGTTTGATGAAAATGGCGATCCTTATTATTCTTATGGGTCTTCCGAGGATGGGAATAATACGGGTAGTACCAGTAGTGCCTGGGGACCAAGGTTTGAAGGGCAAAATTTCTTTCAGTATGATCCTGAATTAGAGGGTCAGGGATTAGAACGTACGCCATGGAGACCTTATAAAGATAATCGTAAGGCATTTTGGAGAACAGGGGTGACTTCTATAAATAATATATCGCTGCAAGGTAGTAATGATAAAGGTAGTATGAGAGCTTCTGTAGGATATACGGATAATGAATGGATCATGCCTAATACAGGCTATGATCGTGTCACTGCTTCAGTAAATGCCAATTATCAAATTTCTGACAGGATTAAAGTGAATTCCGTCATCAACTATAATACGAGGAATAGTGATAACCTTCCTAGTACAGGATACAATAATGGGTCGATCGCTTATTTTATGATTTTCCAGAATCCAAACGTAGACTTGGATTGGTATCGTCCAATCTGGCAGGAGGGACAGGAAAATATTCAGCAAATTCAGCCATTTAGTTCGTATATAGATAATCCCTACTTGATTGCTTATGAAGCCACAAATTCATTGGCAAGTAGTCAGATAGTTGGGAATCTTTCCGCAACTATAAACCTCGCTCCGAATCTGGATCTGTTATTAAGAACTGCGTTGAACACTTATAATCAGGATCGAGAGCAACATAGACCTTATAGTATTAATCGATACGCAAAGGGATATTTTGAAGCTCAGGATATATGGAAGCAGGAAGTGAACTCAGATTTCTTATTGACTTATAATAAGGATGTTTCAAAAGACTTTTCTATTAATCTTTCGGCTGGAGGAAATATGCGGGACTATAAATATCGTAGAACTGATGCATCCGTAGAAGGACTTGTGGTTCCTGGGGTGTATAAACTGGCAAACGGAATCAATTCACCGATTATTAATACATACGATCGCAACAAGAAAGTAAATAGTTTGTATGGTCTTGCTTCATTCTCCTTTAGAGATTATATTTTCCTCGACTTAACAGGCCGTAATGATTGGTCAAGTACATTGCCGGTAGAAAACAATTCGTTCTTCTATCCTTCGGTAAATACGAGTTTTATTCTTTCAGATATGTTTGATTTCAAGAGTGAGAAATTCAATTACCTGAAATATCGTTTTTCTTTTGCTCAGGTTGGTAATGATACAGATCCTTATAAAACAAGCAAATATTATAGTCAGAATGCTTTTCCAAGTTCAGCAACAGTTCCTACAACACTGTACAATCCTAATTTTAAACCAGAGATCACAACAAGTTTTGAAACCGGTATAGAATCCCGATTTTTTGGAAATCGTTTAAATTTTGATGGGACTGTTTATCAGACCACTACTAAAAACCAGATTATTTCGGTGCCTTTGGATATTACCACGGGATACAGTTCTGGAGTATTGAACTCGGGAGAAGTTCGCAACAGGGGAGTGGAATTAACACTTACTGGAAAAATCGTAAGCAATGATAGATTCAAGTGGACCTCTACTCTTACCTGGTCTAAAAATTGGAACGAAGTTCTGGAACTGGCCGATGGAATTGATAACCAACAAGAAATTGGATCTGGGGGCAACGCAACCCTAATTGCCAAAGTAGGTGGTACGACCACGGCAATTTATGGATATGGTTTTGTAAGATCTCCTGATGGGCAAATTGTTTATGATAAAGGTGGTTTGCCAGCATATCCAGATGAGATTCAATATATCGGGGATGCTAGTCCGGATTGGGAAGCAGGACTTTTCAATAGCTTTCAATTGGGGAACTTTACCTTAAACGTCATGCTTGATGGAAAGTATGGAGGAATCATTTACTCACAAACACATCATAAATTAACTCAGCAAGGAAAATTGCGTTCTAACTTCATGGGTAGAGAAGAAGGATTCATAGTTGGAGATGGAGTGGTTGAAAATGAAGATGGAACCTTCTCTCCAAATACGACTGAAGTATTGCCTCCAGACTGGTATAACAGGTACTATCGCAGAGCCAACGTAGAGTCAAATTCTTTTGATGCCTCTTACCTGAAATTAAGAGAATTGAGCCTGCAGTATAATTTCTCTAAAAAGTTGCTACAGAATACCCCAATCAGAGGTTTGAATGTTTCGCTTTTCGGAAGAAACCTTGCCATGATCACTGATTTCCCAATTTATGATCCTGAAACGGCTGCCTTGAACGGTGATACTATTTTACCGGGTATTGAAATGGGACAGATGCCTTCTCCTGCCACCTACGGATTTAACCTTAAAGTGAATTTATAATCGATTCAATGATGAAAAATATTAAATACTTAATCACAGGTATACTTTGTTCTTTGATTCTCTTTGGTTGTACTGGAGATTTTGAAGAAGTGAATGAAGATCCAAACAGGATCGCTCAAATTAGCCCAGGAACATTAATCAATCCTATTATTTACGGTCTGGCAAGTCATAATGCCGATAGAAGTGCCAGTATCACATTCGATTTGATGCAGGTTTCCTTGCCGTTCCCAAGTGTTTCGGGTGGATTGCATAGATATGATGTTAGCCAGAATATCGGGAATTCCAGCTGGTACTGGTATTATAGATGGTTGAATAATATTGATGAAATGCTGGAAGCTTCAGTGGCTGCTGAAGATGAGAATTATGAAGCAATTGCCTTGACTTTTAGAGCCATGGTTTTTGCTAATCTTACCGATATGTTTGGACCCATTCCGTTTACGGAAGCAACCATGGGAGAAGAAGGGAATTTTTATCCTGCCTTCGATTCACAGCAGTTTGTGTACGAGTCGATTTTGGCAGACCTTGAAAGAGCCAACGAGCTTTATAATTTAGATGAATCAATGGTTTATGCTGATGATATCCTGTTTCATAATGATGTCTCAAAATGGCAGAAATTTACGAATTCACTGCATATGCGTTTGTTGTTAAGGATTTCAAATAGATCAGAAACCAATGCATTTCAGAAGCTTACCACTATAATCGATAATCCTGACATGTACCCGGTTTTTGAAAGTACCGAAGAATCGGCTATTCTGGAAGTGACGGGCGAAACGCCAAATGTTTCCCCTTGGGGACGACCTCAGGATTTCAGATTAAGCGTTAAAATCGCTGAATTTTTTGCAGAAAATCTGAATAACTGGGAAGATCCGCGAAGACCATTTATAGAAACCATGGCACAGGATGAAGATGGAAATAGCATTGGCTATAAGGGTATACCGAGTGCTTACGCAGGTGCAGAATCTCAATTTACTTACAATGCATCCACTTTTAATATCGAACAGGTCACCAACCCAATGGAGATAATCTTATTACCTTATTCTGAAGTGGAATTTATAAAGGCGGAAGTGGCCCTGAGAGGATATACTTCAGGCGCGGAAGAGCATTATATGAATGGAGTGAAAGCTGCCATAGAGCAGGTAGGAGCTGAAGTGCCTGATGGATATTTTGATAATCCGGAAGTGGCCTACGACGGGACATTGGAGCAGATCATGCTTCAGAAATATTATGCGCTCTATTTTGTGGATTACCAGCAGTGGTTTGAATACCGGAGAACAGGACTTCCGGAATTGCCTACAACTACTGCAATGGAAAATGACGGTGTAATGCCGGCAAGATTCTACTATCCGCAGGATGTACAGATCAACAACTCTGAGAACTATCAAAAAGCCCTGGATCTTCTTGGAGGACCAGACGATATTAATACAAAAGTATGGTGGGATGATTAAGACAGGAATTAGCCTTCTGTGTAAAAGTCTAGTAGTTTCAGTTTTCATGGGTATTTCCTTCTTAGGGAATACCCAAACTGTTGCTAAGGGAACCGTTTTTTTAGACAACAATCAAAATGGAAAAAAGGAATCTTCTGAAAAAGGAATTTCTGAAGTAGCGGTAAGTAATGGATCTGATGTGGTGTTGACCGATGCGACCGGTAGTTACGAATTGCCTGTTGAGGACGATGCCATCATTTTTGTTATCAAACCAACCGACTATAAAGTTTCCAAAGGGAAAAATAGTAGTTCCAAATTTTACTATATCTACAAACCAGACGGATCTCCTGAAGCAAAATATAAGGGAGTGGAACCAACTGGGAAACTGCCTAAGAAAATTGATTTTGGCTTGGTGAGACAGGATGAAAATGAAGATTATACTGCCTTAATTTTTGGGGATCCACAGCCAAGAAACCTGGACGAATTAAAATACTTCGAAAAAAGTGTGGTCCAGGATATTGATAAAAATACCGAAATCGCATACGGGATTAGTTTGGGTGATCTGGTCTGGAATGACCTGAGTCTTTTTGAACCATATAAGAAATCCATTGCCTCGCTGAATATCCCATGGTATGACGTTATGGGGAATCACGATATGAACCTGGATGCAAAAAACGAGGATGATTCTGATGAGACCTTTGAAGCGTACTTCGGGCCAGCGACGTATTCTTATAATTATGCAAAAACGCACATTTTAATCCTGGATGATATACTATATCCAGATCCCCGTGATGGCAAGGGTTATTGGGGAGGCTTTACAGAAAAGCAATTAAAGTTTATTGAAAATGATTTAAAGCTGGTTCCGAAAGATTATCTGGTAGTTTTAAACTTTCACATACCTATTAGTGAGCCGGAAGGAGATTCTTTTCGCGATGAGGACCGGAATAATTTGTTTGAGATCTTAAAAGACTTCCCGAATACACTATCAATTTCGGCGCATACACACATCCAGCGCCAGGATTTTTTTAGTGCAGAAGATGGCTGGAAGGGAAAGGGCTTACATCATCATTTTAATGCGGGAACTACCTGTGGCGATTGGAATTCCGGTAAATTTGTAGATGGTATTCCAAAGGCTGACATGCGAGATGGAACTCCGCGTGGTTATGCATTTTTGAAGGTTAAGGGCAACCAGTATGTTATTGATTACAAAGTGGCCGGCGAAAATGAAGATTACCAGATCAAGCTTTTTGTTCCGAAGGTGATGAAGCAGGGACAGTATTCCAAAGCAGGAATTTATGCCAACTTTTTCATGGGGTCCAAAAGCGATGAGGTATTTTTCCGCGTCGATAAGGGTGATTGGAAGAAAATGGATTATATAGAAGACCACGATCCTAATTATTCCAATATGGTTTATGACTGGGATCTTTCCGATACGTTAATTGATGGAATACGACCTTCAAACCCTATTGACAGCAAACACCTATGGCACGCAAGAATTCCTACCAAAATTGAAAATGGGGAGCATCTTATTGAAGTTAAAGCAACAGATATGTTTGGTCAGGTTCATATGGCTGAAGCCAGTTACCGACTGGAATAAAATTATATTAGAATTGCATGAATGAAATAGATTCAGAAAATGAAATATGTTTAAAAGTAAAAAAGAAGAAAATAAAGAAAGGATGATTTCTAATTTCCCATGGATGCTGGTCGAGGCAGGGTCATTGAATAAGAGTCTTCCAATTAGACTACAAATAAACAGAATATACAAAATGAAAAAGCTGATATTCCTTCTTCTGGGTGTGATGATCATTTCATGCTCAGGCGGTCCTAAACCTAAATTTCATGATAACATTGTTATTGCTCACCGCGGAGCCTGGAAAGCAAAAGACCTGCCGCAGAACTCACTGGCTTCCTTAAAAGAGGCGATAGCTATTGGAGCCCACGGTTCTGAATTTGATGTTCATATCACTGCAGATGATAGTATGGTGGTAAATCATGATGATGATTTCAATGGAATGTTGATCGAGGAAACTACATATGGTGATCTTGTTAAGGTGAAATTACCGAATGGTGAAAAATTACCAACTTTACGTGAATATCTGGCAGAAGGTATGAAGCAAAAAACCACGAAACTGATTCTGGAAATAAAGAAAGCAGAAGACCAGGAACGTACTCTTGAGCTTACGCGGGACGCGGTCGCATTAGTTAAAAAAATGAACGCCGAAAAATGGGTTGATTATATCACCTTTGATTACGAAGCAGGGAAATTAGTTCATGAACTTGCTCCGAATGCGGAAATTGCCTATTTGAATGGAGATGTAGCGCCTGCCATAGCGAAAGCAGATGGCTACACAGGTCTGGATTATCACTTCAGTAAATATAAAGAGAATCCCGACTGGATTTCTCAGGCTCATAATATCGGATTGTCAATCAATGCATGGACAGTAAATACTGAAGAGGATATGAAATATTTGATCGATCAGAACGCGGAATTTATTACAACAAATGAGCCGGAACTTCTACTTCAATTGCTGAACAATGCGAAGTAAAATGCTCGTTTTTATATTCTGCGTTATTGCTTTCTCAAGTTTTGCTCAGGAATTTCATAAAATTTCTGGGTGGAATGAGGACATCAATAATAAGCTGGAAACTTTCCTGGAAGGGAGTAGAATCATTAAAGAAAGGAAAGTGGCCGTGTTTGATTGTGACGGAACTTTATTAGGTCAGTCACCATACTATCTGGCAGATGAAGCACTTTATAATTATGCAGGAACTCATTTTTCCGATAAAAAGGATAGTCTTTCGATTGCAAAAATGGCCGTTATTGATTCTTTGCTGAATGGCAATAATGTGGGAATGGACTATGTGCAAAAAAGGATCAGTTTTCTATCTGGCCTAAGCGCAACAGAAGTTCAACAAATAGGAGAAGAGATGTTTCAGGAGAAATACCAAAACAAATTCTATCCGCAGATGAAACAATTGCTGGCAAACCTGGAAGATTATGGTTTTGAGATCTGGGTGGTCACAGCGTCACCAGAAGTCTTATATCAACAATTTGTAAGTGAAAATACTGGAATTCCATTGAATCGGATCATCGGAGTGAAATCTGTCATCCATGATGGGAAGGTAACCAGAACCTTGGTTCAGCCGGTTCCGCAAGATGCGGGGAAAGCCGATGCTATCCAGACTTTCATTAAAGCAAAGCCCTTATTCGTTGCCGGGAATAGTCGAGGTGATTGGGAAATGATGAATGAATCTGTCGGTTTAAAAATGATCATTAATCCAGATGATTCGAAAAAATTGCAACATGAGGAAGATTCGAGTTTAAATGGTCAAACCTTAAAGGAATACTGGGAATCTCAAAAAGCTTTAATCGTCACCTGTGAGGATCTTCCTGAAGGAGATCATTCATATATTTCAAAAGATCTGAACATCCGAAAGAATGCAGAACATGAAAATAATTAGGATTAAAATGAATTTATTAATGATGAAGAGATATGTTTTTTTAGTGGTAATTTTGACGGTGACTGTCGGGATGGCTCAAAATGAAATTGATACGACCTACCGACCAAAGACGTATCCCGTTCAGGTGAGGCAGTTCAGAACTTATCCTAATGATACTTCAGATATTATCTTTTTGGGAAATAGTATCACTGCAAGAGCACATTGGAATGAATTGCTCCAAATTCCAAAGGCTAGAAATAGAGGTATTTCTGGTGATACGACTTTTGGAATACTAGAAAGACTCGATGAAGTCACCGAAGGTCATCCAGCTAAAGTATTTCTTTTAATCGGTATCAATGATATATCTCGCAACTTCCCCGATGAAATCATTCTTCAAAATTATAGAAAAATTATCCATCGTATTCAGAAAGAATCGCCCGAAACAAAGATCTATATTGAAACAATTCTACCGGTAAATGCTTTGTTTGAGGTCTACGAACGGCATTACCATAAGGATGAGCATATTATCCATATTAATAAAGAGCTGAAGAAACTGGCAAGGCAGACTAGTGTTACACTAATTAATATTTACCCCGAATTTCTGGATGCTCAGGGACGCTTAGATCCCGATTATACGGATGAAGGGTTGCATCTGAATGAAAATGGTTATCTAAAATGGGCCGATATTCTAAAGCCTTACTTAGTAAATATTGATAAGAAGTAAAGTAGGCTTGTAAAAGATTTTGAGAAAAAACCTGACGATGCATGTTACATAATTTACATTTCTAAATAATTTCTTAAATTTGAAATAATATATACTTTTTGGCTTAATCTATTTTGTTGGGGTTTTGGTATCAAGTATATGATGTTGAGGGTTTGGAGGTGGTAAACCCTCTAATTATGAATTCGTGTAATAGGGGTATTGCCAGAATTCAACCTAAGGGTGAGCCCTGCCTCACCCTTTTTTTTTTAACAAATGTTTGGGCTTATTTAATAGTATTAAACTCTTTAAATTATTAGCTTTCAGAGTATTTAATTTTTTAGTTTCAATAAATAATTGAATAACTATGGATGAGTTGATAATTATTGCAGGTTTGACATTAGGTTTAATTATTGGCGCAACCATTATCTATCTCAATTCTATGGAAATTGAAGATTAGGTTAAGGCTTAACAGCGTAAGGCAATGCACATGCATTGCCTTTTTTCCTTTACTAAATAATTATTCATGCAACCCTTAGCTGATTTATAGCAATTGCCCTACGAGATGGTACATTGATTCGAAAAAAGGTGAATCAAAGCATACCGGCATACTTTGATTTTTATAATCGGCAATTAGAGGATTTTCATTTACCGGATGAAAATAATTAGTCCACAGCGGATATAAGCGAATTACAAGACCAATTTCATAAGGTTCTTATTGATTTAATGGAATTAAGTCTTTCTACAAATAAATTAGTTCATAAACCTGGAAGTACATATCCAACCATACAATAAAAATTAAATTGTGTTATAAAGGAACGCTCACAACGCAAGAAAGAAAGTTAAAAGGATATGGCTCAAAGGGGAATAAAGGGGTGAAACCTATTAAATTAAGTCATCATATTAATGCTTTCACCAATCCAACTATTCCAATTATTGCACAGGAAAATCCTGAGTTTGAAATTTCTGCTACGTGGGGATTAGTTCCATTTTGGGGTAAGAAGAATCCAAGTGAATTCTTAGCTAAAAATTCTTATACATTTGAATGCTAGGGGGGAAGATTTTTGGGAGACTAAATCTTATAAGAATTATATACAGGAGGGTAGATGCCTAATTTTATTTGACGGGTTTTATGAACCTCATACTATTGGTAAAAAAAAGCAAGCTTACTAATATTGAAGCAATGCAAACTAAAATAATTAAAAAGCTAATTATATTTTCCACCTTTTTATCATCCATTATAATCAGATCTATATCTACTATTAGTAAACCTATAAGTATATATTCTCACAATGTAAAGATGTTATCAAAACTAACAATTAGTTAATTGTATAAAAATTATGATACCTGTTTACAGGAACATTTTAATTTCATTAATGGAACTTAAACATTGATGGAAAAAATAGAACAACTCGAGCCTTATAATTTGAAAGAAATCGTTATTACTATTCCCGCAAGGAATGAAGAGAAAACTATTTTAAAAACTCTGGAATCAATTAAAACACAAGAGCCTATAGACAAGGAATTTCTGGTAATAGTGTTTTGTAATGGATGCTCTGATAGCACTGTCAATCTCTGCAATCAATTTAAAAGTACAAATCCGACCTTTCCCATCGAAATCCTTATTAGTAATGAAGATTTTATCAATAATGTGGGAATAGCCAGAAAAATTTTAATGGATTATGCGAGTAATAAAATCAAAGGGAGTGGATGGATTATAATGACTGATGCTGATACGGTTTTTCATTCCAGTTGGTTGGCGGCTTATAATCAATTATTGAAAACTAATTTTGATTTAATTTGTGGGATAATCATTCCACAAACAGATAAGCTATCTACCCTACAGCTTAAGTACATTAAGCTTACCCGTACATATTTAGAATATGTAGCGAAACTCCAGAGAGAATTATATGCCATTGATATTGAGGGAGGGCCTGATCATTCGCATAATTCTGGACCTAATATGGCTATTAGAGGAAAGGTTTACAAAAAGATAGGGGGAATACCTCCGTTAGCATGTTTGGAAGATATTGCATTATATAATCGTGTTTTAGAATCGGGTTTGCGTATAAAACATTCTCATTCCCCCATTTCTTTCACTTCCGCTAGAATTAATTCTAGAGTACGAGGTGGTTTTGGGGATGAATTAAGGAATGTCGAAAATTGCATCAGTAAGAAAGTAGAGGGAGTCCAGGGGCTAATTTCGAAGTTTGAGGCTATGAGTGAAATAAAGGACAGATATCAGCATCGGGATTACTACGATTTAGAAGCATTAAGCTCCAAACTATGTATAAGTTCAGCGAAATTAAAGGATTTGTTTAGCACCTATAAAACTTACCAAGGAATCAATCTACAAATTGATTGCTATTTACAATCAAATAAAGATTGGAATTACAAATATCCAAAGATTCAATTAGAGAAAGCAATCGGCCAGTTTGATTACTATTATCGTTTTTCCCAAACTACGATTTCATACAATTCAGAGCGATACATAGATCGCAACCTGTAATTTGTGCTGAAATTTTCATCAAATATCATGTGAACCTCTCGTCCAGTGAGTGAATAACTTGCCACATATGGTGTCCAATGAACCATCACAAAATGACCTTTTATCACTAAACTTCTATCAATCTTAGAAAGAATTTTTAGAAGCGTTTCTTTATTAAAATAATAACCTACTTCGGAAAATATTATCAGGTCATATTGTCCATCGGGAAAATAAGATTTTAGATCTCCTATAGTAAAATTTATATTTTTTAATTCTTTGCATCTCGATTTTGCAGCATTCAGTACCTTTTGGTTATGATCGAAAGCGAGCAATTTTTTACATTTAGTGCTTATCAATTTTGTTAGAACGCCGTTTGAACAACCAATTTCCAATGCATTATTGTAATAGTTATTGGGCAATGATTTGATAGTTTGTTCATATTTATCTTTTTCATACGTACTTGTCTCAAAATTCCAAGGGTCGTCCGTCTGATCATAGATCTTATCGAAATATTCTTCTGGAACATTAGGTTTCTCCAATTTAGGGAAGAAATAATATTCGTAATTTCCCATAAAAGGTTTCAACAATTTAGAAGTTAGTCGAAAACCATTATGGTCGTCTTTAATCAAATTAGTTGTCTGACTTCTATGTTGAAAGATTGCACGTTTTTTATAAGAAAAAACGTCTTCTATATTTAATTTGTATGGCAAAATTTCATCCGTTTCAGGCCAATCGGAATCTATACCTTTATTCCATAACCATATCGGGTATTCAATTGTTTGAATATGCTCTGGAAGAATTTTTCTAACTAATTCATTGGTGGCAATATGATCGATATGATGATCTCTTCTCCAGGGCATAAGAACCGTTTTAATATTCTTACTTGAAAAGATCTTGTTAAAGAGTTTAGCGTTTCTTTTAAACTGATTGTATGAATTTTTAATATTACCGTCTCCACAATTTAAAAAATAGACATTAGAATTCTTCACTCCTAGTATTTTACATGCGTCCATTGCTTCTTGCTGTCGCAGCATTCCTAAAATATCTGGTGGATAAATCCTTGAATTAGTATGACTTTTTTCCCCATTGGTAACGAATATAACATAGACATCAGAATGAGAATTGGTTAATGATTTAATAAGGCCCCCGCAACCCAAACTTTCGTCATCAGGATGAGGAGAAAAGATCACACAATTTCCCAGATCTTCAGCAATTTTTTGTTTGTTAAAGTCTGGTGCGTTTTTTAATTCTTCTGCTGTATATTTCATTCCATTGTTTGGTTAACGCCATAAAGACCAATATTATGAGAAACCATATCCGGATTAGGCTGTCTCACATAAACCATTAAATCTCTCAGTTTTTGTTCTACAGGATGTCCATTCATGTATGCTGGAAGACCGATGGATTTAGTGGAAAGCAGCAATATTTTTTCGCAAATAGTAGTAGTGACATTTCTCATCATATTACTAAAGTCAACTATTTCGGGAGAGCTATAACGGTTAGCATTGCCGTAGACTTCTTTAGCTTTATTAATCCAAAGTTTTCCGGTCTCGATTTCTACTCTCATCTGTGAAATCCGATCCAGTTGTTGAGAATTTTCATGCCTCCCTTTTCTTCTTAAATGTTCTATTGTTTCTTCATACAAAGAGGTGGCACCTCCAATTTGTGCAGCACAAAAACGGATGGAGCCTCCAGAAAACCATGGTTGTAGTTCATAATCATTAGGGTTTCCTAGTTGTACATTCTTTTCTATGTGATAATTTGTAAAAGTAAGCTCCGTGCTTCTGGAGTTTTCCATTCCCATTGCCTGCCAGAATGCATAATTTTCCTGAACAGAAGTCCTAGAATTTATTGGTACTACCGCCATTTGTCTATTGCTACTCGAGCCATAGGTGACGATAGCATAATCAATCCTATATCCTCCAGAACAGAATATTTTGGAACCATTTAATTCCATTTTTGTCTCAGTAAATGAGGCTTTCAGTGGATTTTTGGGAGCATCTGTATTCCACACGCCAAAAATTTTTCCCTTTGAAACTTCATTGAAATAAAATGCTCTTTGAGATTCAGTCCCAAAATCCTTAATCAGCTTGATGGCATTAACATGTCCTTCGTATACTCTAGCTACTGACAAGTCTGTTTTACCGAAATGAAATAATAGGTTGAAAAGATTCTGAGACCAGGAGTATAAATCATCATTAGGGGGGATAGCTGTAACTAAGTAATTGTTGCTGCTTAGAAAAGTTGTAAGTTTATCAATGAAGTTTTTTTGCCCATTAAACCTACTTACAATTCTTTCTAATTCTGCAGTATGTTTCATAGGCAATTTTTTTAATAAAAATAGAGGAAAGCGGTCGCCATAATAGTTAAGAGCATACTAAAAATGTCGGAAATTTAATCCTTAGTTTTATTAGAAATTGAGTTCATCTCCAATAACTTACTAGGATAATAGCCATATTTGTTTTTAAATATTTTAGAAAAATAGCTTCTACTAGTTAATCCTATTCGATATACAATGTCAGAAATTGTAGTTTTTCCCTCATTGATATGATTCCAAGCATATTTTAGCCTATAATTTTTCAAATACTCATTAATCGTCTGTCCTTCGCAAATTTTAAATAGGTGTTGTAAGGAATTAATAGGTAAATTGATTTGATATGCAATTTCCTGGATTCTTTTTATTGTATGAAAATTGGCTTCAATGTAATTTTTAGCTTCTTGTAACTTATTATATTCATAGGAAGAAATTCCCTGTAGCTGTAGGTCACTTTTTCTATTAAAACTACTTTGTGCCATGGAGATAATCTCCAGAACTTTGGCCTGGACATATATCTGTCTTCCTGAATTGAAGCGATTTATTTTGGCTAGTTCTTGTCCAATTCTAATTAAACTTTGATTGCAACTTTCCTCAATCACTAATTTGTCTGAATGCGGAATTTTGACTAGTTGCGAATAAAGAGGGAATGGAGTATGATGTCTTGATTTTTTTTTCTTAAAAATTTGAATATAGCTGTATTGGAAATTACAATTTATTGGTGGGATGAAAGAAATCTTGGAATTCTGTAAAGGATTGAAAATTAACTGCTGATATGGGTATAAAACTTTTATTTCCTGCTCAGGTACAAAGTATAATTGACCTACAAAAGATTGAAATAAGTTAAAGGGCCAACCTTTGGGGAAATTAAAGGTGATTTTGATTGATTGATTTATTTTTCCAGTCCACCTATAATAATTTAATTCTTCATTTAGCTTATAAAATTCAATTACACCAGTGCCAAGGTCTTGTGGTAAATTAAAGATCTTAAAATTTTCCTCTTCTTTATAAATATCTCGCTCGGAAGATAATGAATCAAAAATGCACGAATTTCCCTCTATTTCGAAAGAAAAGGTTTTCATCATTTTTAAGGATTGGTTGGTATTTAAAGTTGCTAACTTTTATAAAAAAATGGAAGTTGTTGATATTGAAAAAAATTATAATGGATTAAAACGAAATTATTATTCTTTCAATTTTTCATGGTTAATTACACCTAATTTTTTAATATAAAATGATTATATTTAAATGACGATTGTAAAAGATTCTAAATCGGTCTATTATGCGGTTACTTATTTCGATAGATAAGATCAAAAGGTTACTAAAAATAGGCGTTGCCAGGGAGGTTCATGGTCCCTTCGCGCCCACAGAAAAAGCCTCACAGAAATGTGAGGCTTTTTTATTTACCTGATTTTGTGATTGTAGTTTATACCTTAAAGTCGAATCCTTTCGCCTTTTTCTTTTCGTACTTCTCATGGTCGAATTGGTGAAGAAAAGAACCCTTTCGTGACGAGCTCATATCTTTCTCCTCCAGTTTGATGAGAATATCCATTGAGTTGATCTTGTTAATGAAATTTCTTTTGTCCAGCTTTTCATCCAGAATAGACTCATAGAGCTTCTGTAACTGGCGCATGGTAAATTTTGGAGGTAATAGCTCAAAGCCGATCGGTTCCTTAGAAGTACGGTAGCGCAATCTGCTAATCGCATGTTTAACCATGCTGTTATGGTCGAAGATCAGTTCCGGAGCTTCGGCGATACTAAACCATTGCGCGCTGTATTGCTCAATAAGTTCCTCATTGTGTTCCTGGATATTGATCAGTGCAAAATAAGCTACAGAAATAGTACGCTGTGCGGGATCACGATCTATTTTACTGTAGGAGTGCAGCTGTTCCATGTACACGTTGTTGATCCCGGTAAGGTTTTCAAGAATTCGGTTGGCGGCTTCGTCGAGGTTTTCGTTTTTCTTTAAAAAGCCACCCATCAGGGACCATTTACCTTTTTCAGGTTCAAAATCCCTTTTGATCAGGAGAATTTTCAAATCTTCTTCATCAAATCCGAAAATGATACAATCTACCGCGAGTAGTACTTTGTCTTCGGAAGAATAACTATCTATCATGAAATGTGTAATATTAGAGAGGAAAGTCGCTTGAAAGAGCAGCTTTCGATCTTACGAAGTTAACTAATTCGATTTAATGAAACAGATTTTGTAGCTTAACAAGCGGCCAACAGCTATATTTTAATTAAAATTTAGAATTAACCTTAATCTCAATACTCAAAATGTCAAAAAACTGTGTGATCATTGGCGGCGGAATTATTGGTCTTTGTACGGCCTATTACCTTCATAAGGAGGGGCACCATGTGCAGGTGTTGGAAAAGGGGAATATGGACGGCGGTGCCTCTTACGTAAATGCCGGTTATATCACCCCGAGCCACATTATTCCTTTGAGTTCGCCTGGGATTATTGCCAAAGGACTGAAGTGGATGCTGAATAGCCGGAGCCCGTTTTACGTGAAACCAAGGCTGAACGGACAGTTTTTAAAGTGGGCCTGGAGTTTTAAGAAATCTGCCAATTTTCCGAAGGTGCAGAAGTCGGTTCCGGTGATCCGCGATATCAATCTCCTGAGTCGGGAATTATATGAAGATATGAAGAAAGCCCAGGAATTTCCTTTTGCTTACGAACGCAACGGCCTGCTTATGTGCTACCAGACGAGCAAGGGGGAGCAGGATGAAGCCAGTATTGCGGAAATGGCCGAAAGAGAGGGTATGAAAGTGATGCATCTCACCAGCGAAAATCTTCAAAATCAGTTTCCTGATGCTCATTACAACGTGCGGGGCGCGTGGTATTACGATTGCGATGCACACATGACGCCCAATGAATTTATGAAGCAACTGAAGAATTATCTCCTCCGAAGCGGTGTGAAAATTCATACAGGTACGGAAGTGACTAATTTTAATTTTTCGGGTGACCGGATCAGTGAAGTGAAAAGCGGGGATAAAAAATGGCAGGCAGATGAAGTCATTCTGGCTGCCGGTTCTTGGTCTCCAGTACTGGCCCGCCAGTTAGGTCTCAAGATTTTAGTGGAGGCGGGCAAGGGCTACAGTTTTAATGTGTACCGGGATACTGGTATAAAATTACCTTCGATCCTGGTCGAAGCCAAGGTGGCCGTTACTCCTATGCATGGATTTACGAGGTTTGCAGGAACCATGGAACTGGGTGGGATCAATAATATCGTAAATCCGGTTAGGGTGAATGCGATTGCAGATGCAGCAGAAAATTATTTTTCCGGTTTAAAAATCTCCTCTACGGAAAAGGAAAGTGTGAGCACCGGTCTGCGACCCTGCTCCCCAGATGGGCTACCTTATATTGGTCGTTCAGCCAAATGGAAAAATCTCAGTATTGGTACAGGTCATGCTATGATGGGGTGGAGTTTGGGCCCGGCGACCGGAAAACTGATTTCCGAGATTATCGATAACAAAAAACCTTCTCTGGACCTTCAGCCATTCCAACCGGAGCGGAAATTTTAGTCATTTTTCTTTTTTGAGTTAATAATACTTCCAATGCGGTTCAAGTACTGCGAAATTTGGAACATGCTTTGTTTCCAGTATGTTAGGTTAATTACGAAAAAAGGAGGTGAATATGATGAAAAAAAATGATCAATGAATTAATAGATGGAAAACTATTTGTTTAATCATTGAATTAGCCTAACAAAAAGCCGGAGCAGTCCTCCGGCTTTGTTGATTTATTGAATTCGGCTGCTTTCATCTTCCAGGCCTGTTTTACGATCCCTGGCTTTTTTGATCTGCTGGCTCCCGAAATTATAGCTGAGGCTAAAAACGATATTTCTTGAATCGCTACCTCCCTGACCCTGAATATATAAATTTCCGTACCTCGTATTACCGCGCCATGGGGCAGTATATAAAATATCATTCATCGCGATCTTTGCGCTGAGGTTCTCATCTAAGAATTTTTTCTGAAAAGCGAGGTTTAATGATCCAAGCGCTTTCGTTTGGTAAGTTCCGCCCCAAACCGTTGGGGAACTATACCATCCACTAATCTCCATGCTGATTTCCGCAGGAAGGGCAATCGTGTTTTGGGCATAAAAACTTAAAGTTTCCTGTGAAATTGGCTGAAAGTCTGGGTTGTCTGATTTGTATGAATTGGTGCTTCCATTTAAGCTAACATAAACATTCCACCATTCCTGTAATTTGAATGGCCAGGAAATACCTAAATTCCATACTTCCTGATTTGCGATATTTCGCTCCATTATATAATTTCTTCTTTCACCTTCTGCTTCGGTAATCTGGGCAAAAAAGTCGGAAACGTGGCTGTACGACAGAGAAGTTGTGAACTTGTATTTATAGGTGTGACTTAGTTTTAAATTATTCGTGTATTGCGGCTGAAGAAAAGGATTTCCACGACGATAGGATAACTCATCTATCTTATATTCAAACGGATTTAAAGATTGATAATTCGGCCTTTCGATCCTTCGGCTATAATTAATGGCGAATTGATTGATCCGGTTCAATTGATAGGTAAAACCTCCACTGGGAAAAAGATTGGTATAGTTTCGTTTTACTGTTTGATTCTGATTATTCTGTGCGCTGCTGAGGTTGCCTTCAGAAATGGTTTGTTCCACTCTTAAACCTCCCTGGAAACTCCATTTTGCCCACTTTTTATTGAAAAAAATATATCCGGCATTAATATTTTCACGGTATTCAAATCTATTGCTTCGATCTTTATTTAAACTTTCAATTGAATTCTCGATATCATAAAATTGAAAATTATTGTCTGTTACCACGCTTGAAAATTTAAAACCTGACGCCAGTTTTCCATTTAAAAAATTAGTTTCAAAGTCGGTTTTAGCGGTCCAGACATCGATGTTTGTTGGGGTAAGCTGCCTGGTGATGTTCTGGTTCAATATTTCCATTTCATCACTTCCGTAGTAGATATTCGGTTGAAAAGCATTTCCATCGCGATCGTATTTTCCGTAATCAAGATCAATATTCAGGCTTCGGCCTAGCGTATCACTGTATCGATAATTTAAATTCGTGCTAAGATTTTTGGAAATCGTATGAGACCTGTTATTAGCAATAAGGATCGAATCAAATGAAGTCTCACCAATTTGGCGTATAGGCGTACGCGAATTATTGTCACTGAAAAAATTATTGAAATTCGTCTGTACTATCGCGCCAATGGTACTTTTGTCTGAAGCAAAAAAGTCATAGCCAATTCTGAAATTATTTGAGTTACTATCGAAAACCGAATTGGTTTTTGCGTCAAACTCAATTCCATTCTGTTGCCGCAGTAAATAAAGATAGTTGGTGCTTTTTCCGAAGCGGTTACTATAACTGCCGTAAAGATTATGACCTTTCTCTCTGTTATTGAAACTAAGGCCATTATTAATCCTGGCATAATCTCCAATGGTGAGACTGGAATTCATATTTCCATTCGTTCCCAGACTTTTGTTCTTTTTCAATTTAATATTAATGATCCCGGCATTACCTGCTGCATCATATTTCGAAGATGGCTGGGTAATGATTTCCAGCGATGCAATATCATCTGCCTGTAAACCCTTCAGGAATGATTGCAGGTCATCACCCCTCAGAACTGATGGTTTATCGTTTATGTAAATCTGAACGCCAGCCTTACCTTCTACTATAATCCCACCGGAGTTATCTATCAAAATTCCCGGAGCTTTCCGCAATAATTCAAAGGCATTGGTGCCTGTTGTATTCAAGGTGTTTTCCACGTTGAATACGGTTTTGTCGGCAAGTACCTGGACTATTGGTTTCTCTGCTTCTACCAGGACTTCGTCCAGTGTTTCTTCAGATTGCGTCATGGAGATCTCACCTAGGTTTGTTGTTCCTTTTAACTGGATCTGTTTTTCAAATTTTGCATATCCAATACTGGAAATTTCTAGTTTATAGGATTTGGGTTTTAGGTTTTCCATTAGAAATACCCCTTCGATATTGCTTATAGTTGCCTTGATCAACGTGTCATTCTCTATCGTTTTTAAAAGAATGGTCGCCCCAGCCAGGGGCTGGTTTGAATCGTCTTTGACAGATCCGGTAATTGAAAGTTCCTGTGCCTGGCTAATTGAATAGGCAAAGAAAAGCAAGATGAGTAATGTTCGTTTCATGATTTGAATATTTAAAGCAAACTTCAGGCTTTACATTTTCGTCGGAAATAAAAATCTGCTGAACTGGTACAAAGAGGGGCTGAATTGACTCCGGACCATTCGACTGCTTATAGGTCCGTTCATCTGAATTTAAAAGAAACTTGCAATTGACTATCCTATTTTTACTCTTGTAAAAAATTGAATTATGGCTATTTTGGTACTGATGTTTCTGGAATGGATTACCCGAATTATAATTGGTTGAGGAGATGAACGCTTATTTAAAAAAAAGGAGGATATTAGAGTGTCTGGCAATTTTTGTCTTTTACATTTTCTTTTCATCTCTATATTATCTAACACTTTTTGTTAACCAGGGTTCTTTACAGAGTCAAGGGTTCTGGGCTATTTTCAGTCTAAGAAGTTACTGGGGCACAGCGGGGATGCAGTATTTTTTATTCTTCCTGGCAACGCTACCTCTATGGTTCCTGATTTTTCGAATTTTAGCAAATAAGCCATTGCTCCTTCGTCTGGCAGCGCTATTTATTCTTATTGTACCACTATTGTATCTTATAAGGTTTATCCATTATTCCATTAATGACTATAGGGGGTGGGGACATCTTCAGGGTACGGGAATGGTTTGGGATATTTATATACCCGGCTTGTTTATGATGATCCAGTTCGGTTTTCTTTTCGCTTATGAGCATTACCGGGAAAATCAGAAGAAATTACTGGTTGAGGGAGAGCTTAGGCAGGCGGCTTTAAAAAGCGAGCTAAGTGCGATCAAAGCACAATTGAATCCGCACTTTTTGTATAATGTATTCAATACCATCAACGCCTCTGTTCCTGCTGAAAATGAAAAAACAAGGCAACTTATAGCCGAGCTGTCTGATCTTTTTCGTTATCAGCTTCAGGCAACTAAAGAAGATCTCGTTCCGCTTCGGGATGAAATCTCTTTCGTAAAAAAATATCTGGATCTTGAAAAAGCCCGTTTTGAAGAGAGGTTGAGGGTTGAGATCGATGTGGAAGATGGATTGATGCAGGAAAAAGTGCCGCCTATGATCTTGCAGCCATTAGTTGAAAATAGTGTAAAACATGGATTGAGTTCTTTAATTGATGGTGGAAAAATTACTATTCGGATTTTCAGAAAAGAAGGCAAATTGAAATTTGTTATTTCCGATACCGGCGTGGGAATTCAGAATAAAGAAGCAATTTTTCACTCTGGAATTGGTTTGCAGAATACCCGAAAAAGGCTTCAAAAAATGTATAATTCAACCGTTGAAGTTTCAGATAATGAACCCAGCGGACTCACTATAAGTTTTTCGATATAATGAAAAAAGTAGCGATCATTGATGATGAAAGCGCTGGCAGAAAATTAATTCGAGAGTATCTCGAGGATTTTCCAGATATGATCATTGTTGCGGAAGCCAATAATGGGGTGGACGCGGTTCGGGAAATCAATAAATTTAAGCCCGATCTGGTTTTTATGGATATCCAAATGCCTGGAATGACAGGCTTTGAAGTTTTGACTAGGCTGGAAGAACTTCCACAGATCATTTTTTCTACTGCTTATGATAAGTACGCTTTACAGGCATTTGAAGTACATGCCATCGATTACCTTTTGAAACCCTATACAAAAGAACGCTTCAAGATGGCGCTCAGTCGAATTCCGAATTCTGATGGCAATTCCGGTCTGGCTCCTTTAACCAATAGTTTGCTCATGGATACCACAGATTATCCTGAAAGGATCCTGGTGCAGTTTCAAAAAAAGCTTGTTACCGTAGCTGTTAGCGATATTGTTTGGATCGAAGCATACGGGGATTATTCCAAAATACATGCAGGTGAAGAGGTGTTTGTTTCAAATTACGGGATTTCAATTCTGGAAGAAAAAATGGACCCCAAGATCTTTTTGCGCGTGCATAGATCAGCAATTATAAATTTGGATCAGATCAAGTCTGCTGATAAATATGGAAAAGGTTACCAGCTTTTAATGAAAAATCAGGAAAAAGTAATGGTGAGCAGGGGATACAAGGATAAATTACAGCAATTTATTTTTTAGAAATTCTGGTTGGTTTTTCGAGGATATTATCAGGAAATTTTTAGCTTTGAAATCGAATTGGAGTGTTAGCTCAGTTGGTTCAGAGCATTACCTTGACAGGGTAGGGGTCACTGGTTCGAATCCAGTACACTTCACAAAAAATCTCGCTTATGGCGGGATTTTTTATTTTATTCTGACGGATAATTTTTCTTCTCAATGGAATCAAGCACTCTTTCTAAAGCCATACCCCTGGAGCCTTTTATCAGGAAATAGCAATTTTTGTAATTGATCTCCGAAGTGTGTTTTTTCAGGGCTTCCATGTCCCGGAATTTAAAAGTGGTATTGTTGCTGGTCGTAGTATTCCTGAAATTTTCTCCTAGCAGATAGGCTTCGGAAAAACCTGCATTTTCCACAAAATTCACGATCACCTGGTGCTCGGTGGCGGCAGAGGGTCCCAGTTCGAACATATCACCTAAAATCACGATTTTCTCTTTGGAGGTTTTTAGTTTGCTGAAATTGTCTAATGCGGCCTGCATGCTCGTAGGATTCGCGTTGTAAGCATCCATAATGATCGTGTTGCTGTCACTTTGAATGGTTTGTGAGCGATTATTTCCGGGTTCATAGGAAGCAATGGCCTCTTTTACCGAGTTGAACAGCACTTTGAAATATAAACCAATGCAGATCGCCGCCGCCATATTTTTGGCGTTGTAGTTTCCGGTTAAACGGCTGGTAAATTCGGTTTGATTATAAAAAACCTTTGCCGTAGCATCGCCTTCAGGATATTGAACGGTAATATGGGCATTTTGGTCCTCGCCAAATGTAAAAACATGATTGTAATTGGCGTGTTTTTTCTGAACTTCATCATCCAGATTCAGGAATAGTAATTTGTGCCTTTTTTGAATATCGCGGTATAATTCGGTCTTCGCCTGAATGACACCTTCCAGGCTCCCGAAGCCTTCAAGATGGGCCTTTCCGAAGTTGGTGATATAACCGTAATCCGGATTTGCAATACTGCACAGAAATTCTATTTCCAGCGGATGATTAGCGCCCATTTCGACAATCCCGAATTCCGTTTCCTCGTCCATAGATAAAAGAGTCAATGGAACTCCTATATGGTTGTTGAGGTTGCCTTTGGTGGCTACGGTTTTGAATTTCCTGGAAAGAACGGCGTTGATCAGCTCCTTGGTGGTGGTTTTTCCGTTACTGCCTGTAATGGCCAGAATTGGGATTCCTAGATAATTTCGGTGAAAAATGGCCAGTTTCTGTAGACTCTCCAGGCAGTTCTTCACCAAAATATAATGTTCCTTATCCCTGGCACATTCTTTTTTGTCTACCACGACGTATCGAGCGCCTTTATTTAAGGCTTCTTCCGCGAATAGGTTTCCATTAAAATTATCGCCTTTCAAGGCAAAGAAAATACTGTCTTTTCTGATCTTTCGGGTATCGGTGTCAACGCCCGAGCAAAGCAGGTAGCGTTGATGTAACTGGGCTGTGTTCATAGATTAAAGCTATAAAAAAAGCCCCGAATAAATCAGGGCTTTAAGTATATTTTAAATAAGCGGGCTTATTTGGTATTGCGCGCTGTTTTGTTCTTGTTGAGGGATTTTGAACCTACACGGGACATTGCATTTCTGAATCCGATATAATCGGTTGCCATGTCCTGAGGGAAAAATCTCCTTTGTGCTGGATCCAGCCAGTAAGCTCGATCTCTCCAGCTTCCTCCTTTATACACGCGAACTTCGTTACTGATCAAAGTGGTACGCTCTTCTTTGTCGTAACCTTTGTTCTCCACGGTATCAGTAGAATCACTAATTGTAAAGTTGTCGTAAGTAGGAGAGTTGTACATTCTTTTTGAAGGATCATCTACATCCTGGAAAGGCTGATAATACCTGGAAGAAGACTTGTCTCCATCGCGGTAGTCTCTCTGATCGCTATCAGTGAAATTCGTTCTCATATACGTATCGTCGGCATTAATAGCTTCCTGGGCTATCTCGCCCGGAAGGTTTTTAGCTACCAGCTTCCCGTTGCTTAGGGTGTCATATTCCACGTCATCCACGCCCAGAACTTTTACAGTTCCGTCAGGGTTAATGGCATTTTTGGTGTAAACGTTCCCACGATAGTAGTTAAAATCGTTGAATTCATCATCTACAATCGGTCTGTACACGTCGGCTACCCACTCTGCAACGTTTCCGGCCATATCATAAAGACCAAAATCGTTAGGCTCGTAAGATTTTACTTCCGCAGTAATGTCGGCTCCGTCGTCACTCCATCCAGCGATCCCACCATAATCTCCATCTCCTTGTTTGAAGTTGGCTAACTGGTCGCCCATGTTTTTAACGTCGCCATTACGCGTATACATCCCATCCCATGGATACTTTTTTCTTCCGCGGTAGACATTGTAATTTCTAATTCCTACCAGACCTAAAGCAGCATATTCCCATTCTGACTCGGTTGGAAGGCGATATTCAGGATAGATCATCCCGCTTTCTCTTCCTGGGTAGACCTTTTTGATTGGATTTCCATTTTCGTCGGTATCTTCCAGACGATCCTGAACTTCTTTTCCGTCGATCATTTCAGTATTACCACCGTAGACTTTAGTAGGTGCATTGATATAGGTTGCGGTGTTGAAGGTTGAAGCGGCTTCCGTGCTGTATTTCGCATTTTCTGCAATAAAACCTTCGTCCTCCAACTGTTTTTCATTAACACGATCTGTCCTCCATTTACTAAATTCAGTAGCCTGAATCCAGCTAACGCCTACTACCGGATAATCTGCGTACGCAGGATGTCTCAGGTAATTGGTCACCATGGTTTCGTTATAACCAAGGCGGTTTCTCCAAACAAGTGTATCTGGAAGAGCACCATTATAAATGTTTCGATAATTTTCGTTTGTAGGCGGGAAAACTCTCTTCAGCCAGTCGAGATATTCGAGGTACATTTTGTTGGTCACCTCGGTCTCGTCCATATAAAAAGACTGAACATGTTGCTGAGTTGGCGAGTTGTTCCAATCGTGAAGAGGGTCGTCTGCCACTCTTCCCATCGTGTAGGTTCCTCCTTCCACAAATACCAATCCCGGTGCGGCTTCCTGCTCTTTGTAATCTGAATTAAACTGAAAACCTCCGTCTTTGGAATTGATGTCCCAACCCGTTGCACGAGAGGTGTTTTTATAATTGTTAGAATTATTACAGCTTACGATACCAGCGCCACAAACAACAGCAATAAGGGCTTTTAAAGCTATATTCGATCTCATAGTTTTCCTTTCTTTATGATAGAAATTTAGGCCTTGCAATATACTAATTAACGCTAAATGTACAAGTTTATTTTGTTATTTATAAAACTGCTGAAATTCGTATAACTGTCTGATATATGAAGTGATAACTCGAAAACTTCAGTAACTGAAACTTAGTGTTTTAGGATTTTTTGCGGCATGAAGGAATCGAAGACTTTTCAGGCTGACTATTATTTTGAAGAGCTAGTGGAGGGATTGTACAATAATTTGACTAATTTACAGTTTTACAAAGTGGTGCAAACTGCTGTCTGCCTGTAATCTATGAAAAGCTTGGACCGGTGTGCTCGTGGTATTTTTCCCTGTCAGTTCTTTCTTAACAGGAATATTACTATATATTTGTTTTATCATTAATTAGCATAATGAAGAAAATTACATATCTATTAATCGGAGCTTTTCTGATCTCCGGTTTTTCTATGAAGGCTCAGGAAGAAGATAGAAACAGGGTGATTACTACTGCTGTTCCATTTTTGTTAGTAGCGGCAGATGCTCGTGCTGCGGGTATGGGAGACCAGGGTGTGGCTACTTCCCCAGACGTTTTTTCCCAGCAATGGAACCCTGCAAAATATGCTTTTGCCAGTCGCGAAAATGGTATTTCTGTTTCTTACACTCCTTATTTAAGTGAAATCGTTAATGATATTTTCCTCGGAAGTTTAAACTACTATCATAAACTAGACGACCGCAGTGCGCTGGCAGGGAGCCTTCGCTATTTTAGTCTGGGGTCTATTGAAACAAGACAATACTTCGAGCAAAACCCAATTCTGGTAAACCCGAATGAACTCACGTTCGACCTTTCTTATTCCTTGAAATTGAGCGAACAGGTATCGATGGCGGTGGCTGGTAGGTATTTGCGTTCCGATCTTGGGCTACAGGATGAGGAAGACCTTGGTGCTGCTTCAACCTTTGGAGTCGATGTTGCGGCCTACTATGAAAGTGACCAGATCACTATGAGTAGTTTTGACGGCCAGTGGAGATTGGGTGCGAATATTTCGAATATTGGCCCGAAGATGAAATATGACGATGCCGGGCAGGAAAATTTCATTCCTACCAACCTGAAAATTGGAGGGGGCTTCGATTTTATATTTGATTCTGAAAATAAACTGGGAACTTACCTGGAAGTCAATAAACTGCTGGTTCCAACCCCGCAGGATTTTGATGGCGATGGAGATATTGATGGAGAAGATGACGTAGAGTACAATAGTATTGGTTCCATTGAAGGAATTTTTAAGTCTTTTGGAGATGCTCCTGATGGATTTTCAGAAGAGCTAAAAGAATTTACTTTGGCTCTGGGAGCAGAATACTGGTATCGTGAAAAATTCGCGCTTCGCGCAGGATATTTCAACGAAAGCGATCAAAAAGGTTTCCGTAAATTCTTTTCCCTGGGAGCAGGGTTTGCCTACCAATCGGTTGTCATTGATGCTTCTTACCTTTTTAATACTTCCAGTGTGCCAAGCCCGTTAGAAGGAACCTTACGCTTTGGATTGAGCTTCAATTTCGGAGATAACTACGCGAATTAAGACATACTCTTAAAAGTATCTTATCGGTATTGGAAAACGCTAAGCTTTCCGTTACCTTGTATTTCCAATAAAAGTATATGAAACCACTTACGATAACTTCCCGCCTGGAAGTTTACGATTCTCTGGACGAATTACCGGAACATATTCAGTCGCTTATGAAACAGGCGATCGAAACCCGAAATACGGCCTATGCGCCTTATTCCAGTTTCCAGGTTGGCGCTGCGATGAAATTAGATAATGGCCAGGTGGTGGTTGGAAGTAACCAGGAAAATGCCTCGTATCCGTCGGGTCTTTGTGCCGAGCGTACGGCTGTGTATGCCGCGGGGGCCCAATTTCCCGGAGCGCAAATAGAGCACCTGGCTATTTCGGCCAAATCACTGAAACACCAGGTCGTGTCTCCTGTTCCACCATGTGGCGCCTGCAGGCAGGCTTTGGTCGAGTATGAAGTGAAGCAGGAAAAGCCTATTGAGATCTATTTTATGGGGGAAACAGGAAAGGTGGTCAAGGCGGAATCGGTAAAAGATTTACTGCCGTTGGTTTTTGATAATTCCTGTCTATAAGGTTTTCGTAATTATTTTGCTGAAAAACTGTTTTTGATTCTTATTGAAAATAGTATTTTTGTTATCCGCTTGGCAAAACCATTCTGTCTGGCCTTTAAAATAGAGTTTTTAAATGAAGAAAGTTACAAAAGCCACGTATCTGAAGTGGTATGAGGATATGCTGTTCTGGCGCAAATTCGAAGACAAGCTTGCGCAGGTTTACATTCAGCAGAAAGTAAGAGGTTTTTTGCATTTATATAATGGTCAGGAAGCCATTTTGGCTGGAGCATTGCATGCGATGGATACAGATAAGGATCGTATGATCACTGCTTATCGTAACCACGTTCAGCCAATTGGTCTTGGAGTTGATCCCAAGAAAGTGATGGCCGAGCTTTACGGTAAAAAGACCGGGACTTCGATGGGGCTTGGAGGATCCATGCACATTTTCTCAAAAGAACATCGTTTTTATGGTGGTCACGGGATCGTTGGAGGTCAGATTCCTTTAGGAGCTGGATTGGCTTTTGCTGATAAATATTTCAAAAGAGATGCCGTTACCCTTACATTTATGGGGGATGGTGCCGTGAGGCAGGGGTCACTTCATGAAACTTTGAACATGGCCGTAAACTGGAATCTTCCGGTGGTTTTCTGTGTGGAGAACAACGGGTACGCGATGGGAACTTCTGTGGCCCGTACTTCTAAAGATACCGAGATTTGGAAACTGGGGCGTGGCTATGAAATGCCTTGTGGGGCGGTAGATGCGATGAACCCGATTAAAGTGGCGGAAGCTCTTGATGAAGCGATTACTCGAGCTCGTAAAGGTGAAGGACCTACTTTCCTTGAGTTAAAAACATACCGATACAGAGGTCATTCTATGAGTGATGCTCAAAAGTACCGAACCAAAGAGGAAGTCGCAGAATATCAGAAGCTGGATCCTATCACCCAGGTTTTAGACGTGATCAAGGAAAAGAAATACGCTTCAGAAAAAGAAATTAAAGCAATAGAGAAACGCGTTAAAGACAAGGTTTCTGAATGTGAGAAATTTGCCGATGAGTCAGATTTCCCTGATGCAAACGTAATGTATGACGTAGTTTACCAACAGGAGGATTATCCATTCCTGGCGCATAAATTAGACTAATAATATGGCAGAAGTTATCAAAATGCCACGTTTGAGTGACACCATGGAAGAAGGTGTTGTGGCGAAGTGGCTGAAGAAAAAAGGAGATAAAGTAGAAGAAGGAGATATCCTGGCCGAGATCGAAACCGATAAGGCTACGATGGAATTTGAATCTTTCTACGAAGGAACTTTGCTGCATATAGGTGTGGAAGAAGGTGACGGGGCACCCGTTGACGAACTTCTGGCAATTATTGGCGAAGAGGGAGAAGATATTTCTGACCTGATCAACGGTGGTGCTTCGGAAGGTTCTTCTAAAAAGGAGAGTGCCGAAGATGATACCGATAAAGACGAGTCTGAAGACGAAGAAACGGAGGAGGATACTGAAGACGCTTCCGAAGAGGAAAGCGGAGGCGGTGAAATTCCGGAAGGTGTGGAGATCATCAATATGCCGCGTTTGAGCGATACCATGGAAGAAGGTACCGTTGCCTCCTGGTTGAAGCAGGAAGGCGATAAAGTGGAAGAAGGTGATATCCTTGCCGAGATCGAGACCGATAAGGCGACCATGGAATTTGAATCTTTCTATTCCGGAACCCTTTTGAAAATTGGGATCCAGGAAGGCGAAACTGCCAAAGTAGACAGTCTTCTGGCAATCATTGGGCCTGAAGGGACTGATGTTTCCAGTATCAATACTTCCGGTAAAAAGAAAAAAGCCAAAAAAGAATCTGCTAAATCTGAAGCAAAAGAAGAGCAGACAGATGCTGCAGAATCTTCAGAAGATTCGAAAGAGAAATCTTCTTCATCAAACGACGGAAAACGCATTTTTGCTTCTCCGCTAGCCAAAAAAATGGCCGAAGATAAAGGAATCGATCTGTCGAAGGTAGAAGGTTCAGGAGAGAACGGAAGAATCGTTAAAAAAGATATCGAAAACTTCAAAGGAGAAGAAAAACCTGCAGAAGCTAAGAAACAAACCGCAGAACAAACCACTGCTGCCGCTCAGCCATATACTCCGGCAGGAGAAGAGAGTTTTGAGGATGTGAAGAATTCTCAAATGCGTAAGACCATTGCGAAGCGACTGGGAGAATCTAAATTCACCGCGCCGCACTATTATCTTACCATTGAGGTTGACATGGCTAACGCGATGGCTTCAAGGAAATATATCAACGAAATGCCTGATACAAAGGTGTCTTTCAATGATATGGTAATCAAAGCTTCAGCAATGGCGTTGAGAAAACATCCTCAGGTGAACAGCCAGTGGACAGGTGATAATACGCGTATTGCCAAGCACATTCACATGGGTGTGGCAGTAGCCGTAGAAGAAGGTCTTGTGGTGCCGGTATTGAAGTTTGCTGACCAGATGTCGCTTACGCAAATCGGGTCGAACGTAAAAGACCTTGCCGGGAAAGCCCGAAACAAGAAGATCCAGCCGAGCGATATGGAGGGGAGTACCTTTACCGTATCAAACCTGGGAATGTTCGGAATCGTGGAATTCACCAGTATCATTAACCAGCCAAATTCCGCGATCCTTTCAGTGGGAACGATCGTAGAAAAACCGGTGGTGAAAAATGGTGAAATCGTGGTTGGAAATACCATGAAATTGACACTTGCCTGTGATCACAGGACTGTTGACGGTGCAACCGGAGCAGCATTCCTTCAGACGCTTAAAACGTATCTGGAAAATCCCGTGACGATGCTGGCTTAATTTTAAGCCGACTCTATAATTCAAATCCCGCTATTTTGCGGGATTTTTTTATCTTTAAACTTATGCGGAAAAACAACATTTTAGTTCGGTTATCGATGGTTTTTGCCAGTGTTTTACTGGTTGCCTGTAGCAGCCAGTCGGTTAAGAAAACACTGAAGCCAAGTATCTCTTCTGAAAGTATCGCGGAGTACATAAATTATCTGGCTTCAGATGAACTCGAGGGCCGAAATACGGGATCTGAAGGAATTGATAAAGCCGCTGATTTTATTCAGAATACCTTCGAAAATGCAGAAATTCCACCATTCTTTGAAACCTATCGGGACAGTTTCCAGGTCGGGGAGGTGACCGGTTTCAATATTCTCGGGGTGATCGAAGGAAGTGATCCTGCGCTGAAGAAAGAATATGTATTGGTAGGTGCCCATTACGACCATATAGGAAAGGCGAGCCCCGTAGAGGGTGACAGTATCGCCAATGGCGCTAATGACAATGCCTCCGGAACTGTGGGTGTGCTGAAACTGGCAGAAGCATTTGCTGAAAACAGGCAAAATAAGAGGACCCTGATTTTCGCACTATTTTCCGGGGAGGAATTGGGTTTGAGAGGTTCGGCCAGTCTCGCGCAACATTTGAAGGAACAGGGATTAGATTTATATACCATGGTAAACCTCGAAATGATTGGCGTTCCTATGAAAGCCAAAACCTATGAAGCTTATCTAACGGGTTACAAAGAATCTAATATGGCCCAAAAAATGAACAAATATGCAGGGATGGAACTGGTTGGTTTTCTGCCTCAGGCGGGCCAGCTGAATCTTTTCCGTAGAAGTGATAATTACCCGTTTTACCAGCAATTTCATATTCCTGCGCAAACGGTATCGACTTTCGATTTTTCCAATTATGATTTTTACCATCATGTAGATGATGAGGCGCCATTTATGAATACCGATCATATGGCCAACCTGCTGCAAGATCTGTATCCTGCGATCCTGGAAATGACGCGCACATCAGAACGGGAAATAAAAATGAACGAATAATGAAGAATATAGTGATTACCGGTACCAGCCGGGGAATCGGTTTTGAGATGGTTCGGATATTTTCTGAAATGGGACACCGGGTACTTGCCCTATCCCGAAATGAAGAGCCCATTCTTGCACAACAGCTCGAAAATGTCCATGCATTTTCTTTTGATATCACCTCTTCCGAAGCAATTTCCAGGGTCAGTAGTTTTGTGGCTGAAAACTGGGGCAGTGTGCATGTGCTCATCAATAACGCAGGTGCTTTGGTAAATAAGGCTTTTGAAGAGCTTAGTCTTGCAGACTTTCGCAAAAGTTACGAAGTGAATGTTTTTGGCGTTGCGGAAGTGACCCGTGTTCTGTTACCTTTTATGGAGGCCAATTCCCATGTGGTAAATATCAGTAGTATGGGTGGGGTACAGGGTAGTATGAAGTTTCCCGGTCTTGCCGCCTATAGTAGTAGTAAAGGAGCGCTGATCACCCTTACCGAGCTCCTTGCTGAAGAATATAAAGACGGAGGCCCTTCTTTCAACGTGCTTGCTCTTGGTGCGGTTCAAACAGAAATGCTGCAGGAAGCTTTTCCTGGCTATGAAGCTCCGGTTACCGCCACGCAAATGGGGGAATATATCGTGAATTTCAGTCTTAATGGCCACAAATTTTATAACGGGAAGATCATGCAGGTTTCCAACAGCACTCCTTAATGAGAGATATTCTTGCGAAATATTTGCCTTCTCACGCGGTGGAGCCGGTGTCTGAGCTCATTAAAATGAATTCGGTGCATCTGAAGATCGTGAACGAACGGGTGACCCGGCATGGTGATTACAGGAGGATGCCAGACGGTAGCCAGCAGATCACCGTGAATGCAAACCTTAATAAATATCGGTTTCTGATCACTACGGTGCATGAGATCGCACACCTGGTTGCTTTTGAAAAGTATGGGAGAGCGATCAAGCCACATGGAGCCGAGTGGAAATTCTGTTTTCGGAATCTGATGCTGCCCTTTATCAGGCCGGAAATCTTTCCGAATGCTTTGCTACCGCTGATCGCAAGACATTTCAAAAACCCGAGAGCCAGCAGCGATACCGATGCCCAATTATCGGTAGCATTGAAATCTTTCGATCCGGAAAATGATAAGAGTTATATCTTTGAAATTCCGATGGGAGCACTTTTCCGAATTTATAATGGTAAAACATTCAAAAGAGGTCCCAGGAAGATCAAAAGGTATGAATGCCTGGAAGTAGATACCGGAAGAATATACCTTTTTCAGCCAAATGCTGAAGTACAATTAATCAAGGCTTAACATGAGTGAGAAAAAAAATGGGAATTATTATGCAATTGTGATGGCAGGTGGCGTTGGATCGCGGTTCTGGCCTTCAAGCAAGGCGAAAAACCCGAAACAGTTCATCGATATTCTTGGTGTGGGCGAGACCTTGTTTCAAACAACCTTTAAGAGGTTAAGTCAGCTTATTCCGAAAGAAAACATTTATATTCTTACAAACAAGGCTTACGTAGGACTGATCAAAGAACAGGTGCCACAGATCATCGATGAGCAGATCGTCCCCGAGCCGGAAATGAGAAATACGGCACCCAGCATTCTGCTAGGTTCCATGAAAATATTTCTGAAGAATCCTGATGCCATTACGGTCATTGCGCCAAGTGACCACTGGATCGAAGATCAGGATGCATTTACCGAGTCCCTGAAAATGGCATTTTCTGCTGCTGAAAAAGAGGATCGTTTGATCACATTGGGATTCGAGCCTACCTATCCCAATACCGGATACGGCTACATCCAATTTGAAAAAGGAGATGCAGCGGAGGTGCGAAAAGTGCTTCAGTTTACTGAAAAACCAAACCTGAAAAAAGCGAACCAGTTCCTGAGTGAACGAAATTACTTGTGGAATGCCGGTATTTTCATTTGGAGTGCCAAGTACATTCTGGAATGTTTTAAACAGTTCGCCCCAGAAATGTACCGACTTTTTGAAAAGGGAAAAGACGTTTACAATACCAAACACGAAAAGGCATTTTTAGAACAATATTATAAGACCGCTGCCAATATTTCTATCGATTATGCGGTGATGGAAAAATCAGACGCCATTTATGTGATTCCGGTTTCTTTTAAGTGGAGTGACCTGGGCACCTGGTCTTCGGTGAAAGATCATCTGGCTAGCGATGAAGAGGGGAATACCATCATTAACAGCAGGCTGGTTGCTGAAAACGCTGAAAATAATATCATCTCCGGATATGACCGGAAAATTGTAGTTTTAAAGAATATTTCCGATCTCATTATCGTGGAAGACGAGGAGGTCCTGATGATCGTTCCCAAGGAGGACGAACAGGATATCAAATCTCTAAGGGAAGCGGTGATGAAGAAATATGGTGATGATCTGGGTTAAATATGACAAATACAACGAATACCAACGAGCCGGAAAAGAAAGAAGATAAGAAACTGGCTGATGATGCCATCCGAATTGGTTCGGAAGCGCGTAGTTTTATTAGCAGGTTACTAGACATTCGTCCGGATACCGATCGGGAATCTACCCTGGAAGCGGTTAAAAAAGATATTTCCTTTAAAGGCCATAATGCCTGGATCCTGATATTTTCCATTTTCGTGGCCTCGATCGGGCTGAATGTGGGAAGTACCGCAGTGATAATCGGTGCGATGCTTATTTCACCATTAATGGGGCCGATCGTGGGTATCGGGATGTCTGTGGGGATCAACGATGTGGAAACATTGAAGCGCTCCCTGGTCAACCTCGGGATCATGGTTGGGCTGAGTGTGCTCACTGCCACTTTATATTTTTTCATTTCACCTTTTAAAGGAGAGAACGCAGAACTGATGGGACGCACCTATCCCACGATCCTGGATGTGCTGGTGGCTTTATTTGGCGGACTTGCCCTGATCGTTGGAAAAACCAAAAAAGGCACGATTGCCAGCGTGATCCTTGGTGTAGCCATTGCTACGGCTTTGATGCCTCCTCTCTGCACCGTGGGTTACGGAATTGCCAATGCGAAATGGGATTACGCAGCCGGCGCTTTGTACCTGTTTTCGATCAACGCCGTTTTCATCGCTCTTTCAACCTTCCTGGTGGTGAAATTGCTCGGTTTTCCGCTGGTTCGATATGCGAACAGTAAGCGAAGGAGAAGGACCGCACAGATCGCTTCAGCCGTTGCCATTATCGTCATGATTCCCAGTATTATCTTATTTGTAAACCTGCTTCGGAAAACGGTTTTTGAAGCCCAGGCCGATAGTTTCGTGAACGATCACGTCATGTACGATGGTACCGAGATCATTAAATTTAACCGTGATTATGACAGTAAGGTGATTTCGGTTTATATGATCGGGGAACAAGTGCCTGAAAAGACGATCAATACCTGGCGGGATCAGTTGCTGAATATTGAACCTCTGAAAAATGCCAAACTAGTGATTCATCAGGGAATGGGCCAGGGTGAAGATATCAATGTGCTTTCCACACAGCTTAGAAGCGGAATTCTGGAAGATCTGTATGTCAAAAATCAGGAGGCGCTGGAAGATAAGGACAAACGCATCCAATTGCTCGAAAATGAACTTTCCAAATACCAGGCGAGCGGATTTTCTTTTGTAGATATCAGTAAGGAAGCCAAAGTGAATTACGAGAATATCGAACAAATTGGGTATTCCAATGAAATTTCGACCAATTTCAGCAAAATTGATACGCTGCCTACTTTTACCGTTCAGTGGAATTCAGAAGTATCCGGAAAAGACTTGCGCCAGCAACAGCAGAAATTCGGGGAATGGTTGAAGTTACGACTGAAACTGGATACGCTGGCGATCAAAAATATTCGTTAGGCTAGCCTTTCAATTGTGCGGCACGCACCTGCTGAAAAAGATCTGAGGAATATACAAATTCTGTCACCGCTTTATCGTCGGTTTTAAAGATTTCCTCTTTCGTGCCTTTCCAGGCAAGAACTCCGTCTTTTAAGAAAGCGATTCGTTCTCCAATTTCGAGTACTGAGTTCATATCGTGCGTGATCAGCACCGTGGTAATATCGTTTTCGTGCGTGATCTGCTGGATTAAATTATCAATTACCGTGGCAGTTTTTGGATCCAAACCAGAGTTGGGTTCATCGCAAAAAAGGTATTTTGGTTTATTAACGATCGCGCGTGCGATCGCCACCCGTTTCTGCATACCACCGCTAATTTCGGAAGGCATTTTTTGATTGGAACCTTCCAGGTTTACTCGTTCCAGTACTTCCTGTACGCGCTCCCTCATTTCCTTTTTCCGCTGATTGGTAAACATTCGCAGCGGAAACATCACATTTTCTTCCACGGTCATGGAATCGAACAAAGCGCCACCCTGAAACAGCATTCCGATCTCTTTCCGGAGTTCACGCTGTTCTTCATCTGAAAATGAAGAATAAGGCTTTCCGTCGTAGGCAATCGTACCTTCATCAGGTTTAAAAAGGCCCAGCATACATTTCAGAAAAACACTTTTCCCAGACCCAGACTGGCCAATGATCAGGTTGGTCTTTCCTCTCTCAAAGACATAGTCGATCCCTTTCAGCACCTGCTGACCGCCAAAAGACTTATGTAGATTCTTCACTTCAATCATATCAGCTCAACAATAATTGGGTTACGGTATAGTTCGTAATAATCAGGATCACACTGGTCCAGACAAATGAAGTCGTGGCGGCTTCACCAACTTCAAGCGCTCCACCTCTCATATAATAACCGTGATAGGCAGGCACCGTTGCCAGAATAAAGGAAAACATGAAAGTTTTGATGAAGGCGTATATTAAATGAAACGGTATGAAATCGTCCTGCAAACCACTAATAAAATCATCTGAAGTCACAAAATTTCCCAAAACTGCTGCGCAATAAGCGCCTAAAATGCCGAGGAACATCGAAATGGCGATCACAAATGGATATGTAAGCATCGCGATGATCTTGGGGAAAATAAGGTAGTTCTTACTGTTAATCCCCATCACTTCCAAGGCGTCGATCTGTTCCGTCACCCTCATGGATCCAATGCTGGAAGTGATGAATGAACCAACTTTTCCAGCCATGATGATAGAAATAAAAGTTGGGGAAAACTCGAGAATTACCGATTGTCTTGCGGCGTAAGCCACCAGCGAGGACGGTATGAGGGGATTGTTCAGGTTGAGTGCAGTTTGAATAGCGACTACTGCCCCGATAAAGAAGGAGAGAAATGCTACAATTCCCATCGATCCCATGATCAGGTCATTTATCTCTTTAAAGATCAGGCTGCGGAGAACAGATGCCTTGGTCATCCTTCCAAAAACTCCTTTGAGCATTAAAAAATATTCCCCAATCGAGTGCAGGTACGTCATCAAATCATTTTTGTGAAGCTAAAATACTAAATTTTAATCCGAAAGTATTTAACGCTTATTTAAAGTTTAGCGTTCTGAGTTTCGTATTTTTGGGAGTCTCAAAAATTATTTCAATGAAACGCTTTTATTTTCTTCTTTTTATATCATTTCTAGTAGTGCAGGCACATGCACAGGAAACTCAGGATAAACCAAAACTGGTGGTGGGAATCGTTATAGACCAGATGCGTTATGATTACCTTCAGAAATTCTGGTCAAGATTCGAAGACGGTGGTTTTAAGAGGATGATCAACGAAGGCTATAATTTCAAAAACAATCATTACAATTATGCCCCTACTTTCACCGGGCCTGGTCATACTTCTGTATGGACCGGGACAAGCCCCATGAATCACGGGATTATTGGAAATGACTGGTACAGTAAATTTGAAGATCAAATGGTTTACTGCGCGGGCGATGATCGCGTAGACCCGGTGGGAACCGAATCAGCTGCAGGGAAAATGTCTCCACACCGAATGGTTTCCACTACGCTGGCCGATCAGAACAGGCTGCACACACAGTTCCGTGGGAAAACCATAGGTGTTTCCATTAAAGATCGTGGTGCTATTTTGCCAGCCGGTCATACAGCAAACGCGGCCTACTGGTTCGTGGGAGGTGATGAAGGGAAATTTGTGACGAGCTCGTACTACATGAATGAATTACCACAGTGGGCTAAAGATTTTAATAATTCAGGTAAGAACAAGAGTTATCTGAAAACCTGGAATACGCTTTATGAAATTGATTCTTATATCATGAGCGGCCCAGATAAGAACAATTTTGAGGGAGGTTTCAAAGGAAATGAAACTGCTGAATTTCCCTATGAACTTGGAAAGATCAATAAAGACAATGGTCGTTACAGCATCATCCCGCAAACACCTTATGGCGATGATATTACCTTAGATTTTGCCGAAGCGGCTATTTTGGGAGAACAGTTGGGGCAGGATGCGGATACTGATATTCTTGCTTTAAGCTTTTCTAGTACCGATAAAGTTGGTCATAATTTCGGGGTGAATTCCAAGGAGCTGGAAGATACGTATCTTAGGCTGGATAAGAATATTTCAGACCTGCTGACATTCCTCGACCAGAATGTGGGTGAAAATAATTATACCGTTTTTCTTACTTCAGATCATGCAGGAAATCACGTTTCCGGTTACCTGGAATCAGTGAGGATCCCTACCAATAACCTCGAGTACGGAGATTTTATAGACGCGATGGAAGTTTTTCTTCAGGAAAAATATGATACGGAAGGCCTGATCAGCAATGTTTCCAATCAGCAAATATTCTTCAATTATAAAAAGCTGGAAGAAGAGGAGATCAATACGGAAGATTTTGAAAAGGTCATCTCCGCATACCTTTTACAGCAGCCAGGGATCTATAAAGTATTTACAAGAACAGAGCTTACCAGCGGTTCATTTGATTCGGGTGTGGGCTACGTGGTTCAGAATGGGTTCAACCAGAAACGCAGCGGGGATATCGCTTTTGTGAAGTATCCTGGCAGCGGCTTTGAAAAAGGCTCGATGCACGGGAGTGTTTGGAATTACGATACGCACGCGCCTTTGCTCTTCTTCGGAAAAGGAATTCCGCACGGTAGTACTTTTGAACGAACTGAAATTATCGATATCGCACCAACAATGGCTGCCCTATTGGGTATTGAATATCCGAATGCGACCAGCGGAAAACCGCTTTTCCAAATGCTGGACCTGCCTGCAGAATCAGAATAATTTCTTCCGAATATTCGCCCAGCGAAGTTTACGAATAAAACGGCCTTCTTCCGCAGAGACGAGAAAAGGTCGTTTTTTCTTTGCGGCCCTTAGGTAGCCGCCAACATAATGAAGAAAAGCGAATGGGTTCATTTTCATTGCCGCCAGTTTCGCGGAAGCGATCAGTGTAAGACTGAAACCATATCGCAAACGATAAAAAGCTTCTCCCTGGCGGTAACCGGAATGTTCGAAATAGCTCATGCCCGTAGGGCGAAGATGTTTGACCAGCAAGCGCTCGTCGGTCACCACTTTCCAGTCGTGATAACGTGCCAGCAATTCGTCAGCAGTGTCCCAACCCATTGCAGGTTTCAATTCCCCGATCTGTATAAAGCAGTGTTTGCGGTAAGCTTTCAAAGCGCCGCGAATATGGTCTTTCCCGGTGAGGTTTTCGGTTTGCCAGTGAGTTCCTTTCTGAATACTGCAAAAGCCTCCGGCCATTCCAATTTTGGGATCGCTTTGAAAATGCCTGGCAATGGTTTCCAGGTAATTGTTTGGGAAAATCAGGTCAGCATCAAATTTGCAAATAACGTCAAACTGATCGTCGAGCTCGTAATAGCCTTTGTAAAACGCATTGATCACCTTGCTGCCAGGCGCGTGTTCCGCTTCCGAATGATTCTGAACAACTTGTATAAAACCATAATTCTTAGCAAATGCCTGTGCTACTGAAAAAGTGTCATCGCTGGAATTATCGTCTACCACCACAATTTTTTCCGGAAGTTTGGTCTGGTTTAACAGGGATTCCAACGTCTCACCGATGAAATTTGCTTCGTTATGCGCGGGTATGACAATGTAGATTCTCAAAAGGATGGATCAAATTTACAGCTCAAATCTTTTCGGCGTAAACAGCGTAGTATCGCGGAGTAAAATTCCGAAGGATGGGCCGAATTCCCAGTTTTTTTACAGGGTGTGCCCATTTGATCGAATCTTTAATCTGCCAGCCGCTTTTTTCCAGAAGCCAGTTGAATTGCCAGTCTTCAAATTCATGATAATGCCGGTCCCACTTATCGCTTTTGCTTCGGTAGGCAGGCGAAAACCACAATTTCAGCGGGATCGATGTTACGAGTTTTTCAGCCTGTATTTCCTTCAGAATATTATAGGGAGCCAGTAGATGTTCAAAGATTTCAAAAGCGGTTACCACATCGTATTCACCGGTTTGTACCGCATGAAAATCATCGTCCAGATCTTCTCCGGTAGTATTCTGCACCTCATAACCTTCGGCCTTCATGATCTCGGAAAACGGATTGCTCACGCCAAGATCCAGGATTTTAGCCGGCTGCGGAATATGTTTTTGTAAAAATGCCAGCGTTTTGTTGAAGCGCTTTTCCGGATAGGTATTTTCGTACATTTAAACCTGGTATGTGATGGCGTTGATGTTCATTCCTGCACCCACACTGGCAAAAATCACTATATCTCCTTTTTCCAGGTGTTGATCGGCGATTTTTCCTTTATTGACCAGGTCAAAAAGTGTCGGGACAGTGGCCACACTGCTGTTTCCAAGTTCCTGAATGGTCATAGGCATCACGTTTTCGGGTGGCGCCATTTTGTACTGTCGGTAAAAGCGTTTGATGATCTCATCGTCCATTTTCTTGTTGGCCTGGTGGATAAAGATCTTTTTAACCTCTTCAATGTTTTTTCCGCTTTGTTCCAGGCATTCTTTCATGGCCTTGGGAACATTTACCAGCGCAAATTCATAGATCTTGCGGCCATTCATCTTGATGTATCGTACGTCTTCCGGTGCTTCGGAATGATTGGATTTGCCAAAATAGATATATTCCGCTTCCTGAAAGGAAAATGTGGCGGTCTGGTGAGAGAGGATTCCACCTTCTTCCGAAGAAGCTTCCAGAATCGTAGCTCCGGCGCCATCAGAAAAGATCATCGAATCCCTGTCATGCTTGTCAACAACCCTTGAAAGTGCTTCAGCACCAATGACCAGGCATTTTTTAGCAATCCCGGCTTTGATGAAAGCATTGGCCTGAATCATTCCTTCGATCCAGCCCGGGCAGCCGAACAGCACGTCGTATCCCACGCATTTCGGGTTCTTTATGCGCAGTTTGGACTTGACGCGAGTGGCCAGGCTCGGCACAGTGTCGCTCTGGATGCAACCGGCTTTCACATCGCCATAATTGTGCGCCACGATAATGTAATCCAGGGTTTCCTTATCAATGCCGGCATTTTTGATGGCATCCTCGGCGGCGATCACCGCAATATCGGAAGTGTTGAGCTTGTCGTTGATGTAGCGACGCTCCTCGATGCCGGTGATGGCTTTGAATTTCTGAATGGTAGCTTCATTATCACCAGGGAAAAGGCTGCCATCAGAATTTAAAAATTCATGTTGCTGAAAGTGGTCATTTTTGGTGACTACTGAAGGGATGTAACTTCCGGTTCCGGTAATTTTGCAGGACATTTTCAGAGTTTATTGTGAATCAGACAATTTAACAAATCTGGTTAGAAAATTAGTCGTTTCATAAAAAAACCTGTCCGAAGACAGGTTTTATTTTTAAGCTTCCATGTATTCTTCAATCGGCGGACAGGTACACATGAGATTTCGGTCTCCAAATGCCTCGTCAACTCTCCTGACACTCGGCCAGAATTTATTTTCATGAAGATGCGCCAGCGGATAAGCCGCTTTTTCGCGCGAATATGGCAGTTTCCATTCATCAGAAGTCAGCATATGAATCGTATGCGGAGCATTCTTCAAAACATTGTTCGGTTCATCAGCTGAAACTTCATCAATTTCCCTCCTGATGGAGATCAACGCATCACAGAAACGATCCAGTTCTGCCTTGCTCTCACTTTCCGTAGGTTCGATCATCACGGTTCCGGCCACAGGGAACGAAACGGTAGGGGCGTGGAACCCGTAATCGATCAGTCTTTTGGCGATATCGGTCACCTCAATTCCTTTTTCCTTGAACGGGCGGCAATCCACGATCATTTCGTGAGCAGCACGACCGCGTTCCCCGGAATACAGTGTTTTATAGTGATCTTTCAGTCGTTCTTTGATGTAATTAGCGTTCAAAATGGCATATTCCGTAGCCTTCTGAAGTCCGCCAGTTCCTAACATTTTGATGTACCCGTATGAGATGAGGCAAACCAGGGCCGATCCCCATGGCGCCGACGAAATCGCACCTATCGCATTTTCTCCTCCGGTTTTAATGATAGGATTTCCCGGAAGGAAAGGTTTCAATTGTTCAGCAACACAAATGGGCCCAACGCCAGGTCCACCACCTCCGTGAGGGATGGCAAATGTTTTATGCAAATTCAAATGGCAAACATCAGCACCAATTCGTCCAGGATTGGTGAGTCCCACCTGGGCATTCATATTGGCACCATCCATATAAACCTGTCCGCCATTTTCGTGGATGATATTGGTGATCTCTCGAATGGCTGATTCGAATACGCCATGAGTAGACGGGTAAGTCACCATCAATGCGGCAAGGTTGTCTTTGTGCTTGATCGCTTTTTCACGCAGGTCTTCTACGTCGATATTTCCGTTTTCGGTAGCTTTGGTGACCACTACCTCCATTCCAGCCATAACGGCGGAAGCAGGATTGGTTCCGTGAGCCGATGAAGGGATCAGGCAAACGTTCCTGTGACCTTCGCCGTTGGCCTCGTGGTACGCACGAATAACCATAAGTCCTGCATATTCTCCCTGTGCACCAGAATTTGGCTGAAGAGAGGTTGCGGAAAATCCGGTAATTTCAGTAAGATTGGCTTCCAGTTCTTTTAAAACCTCCTGGTAACCTGCTGCCTGCTCTACCGGAACAAAAGGGTGTAAATTTCCCCATTGCGGGTTGGATAGCGGAAGCATTTCCGAAGCTGCGTTCAGCTTCATGGTACAGGACCCAAGAGAGATCATGGAATGATTCAGCGAAAGATCTTTACGCTCCAGTTTTTTGATGTAGCGCATCAATTCAGTTTCTGAATGGTAAATATTGAAAACTTCGTGGGTTAAAAATTCAGTCTGGCGTTGTAGATCGGCCGGAATCCTGGAATTTTCAGAAAGTTCATCGGTTTCTTTAGCGTCTTTTTCGGCCAATTCAGCAAAAACAGAAATGATCGCATTCAGATCGTCTAAAGTGGTTGTTTCATTAATAGCGATACAGGCGCTTTCGGCATCTGGATAGAAGAAGTTGATCTCGTGACTTTCAGCAATCTCGCGAAGTTTTTTCGCATCTGCTTTCACATGAATGGTATCGAAATAAGCCGAATTTAATTGTTCAAATCCGAGTTCTTTCAGGCTTTCTTCCAGGCTCACTGCCGTATGATGAACCGTATCAGCGATATATTCTAGGCCTTTCGGACCGTGATAGACCGAATACATTCCTGCCATAACTGCCAGCAATACCTGCGCTGTGCAGATATTGGAAGTAGCCTTGTCTCTCTTAATATGCTGTTCACGGGTTTGAAGCGCCATTCTCAAAGCATTGTTCCCATCAAGATCCTTGGTTACCCCAATAATTCTACCCGGAAGGTTTCTTTTATATTCTTCCTTTGTTCCGAAGAAAGCGGCATGAGGCCCCCCATATCCCAAAGGAATTCCAAATCGTTGAGTGGTTCCAACAACTACATCCACACCCAATTCACCCGGCGCCTGCAATTTTACCAGACTTAAGATATCGGCAGCAAAAGCAGTTTTAATTCCTGCATCCTGACATTTTGAAACAAAGTTGGCATAATTAAAAACCTGACCGAATTTTCCCGGATACTGCACTAAAGCTCCGAAATAGCCTTCACTAAAGTCAAATTCTTCGTGATCACCAACTACCATTTCAATTCCGAGAAAGTTCGCGCGGGTTTCCATCAAAGAAATGGTTTGAGGAAGTACCTGCTGCGAAACGAAAAATTTATTGTAATTCTCTTTCTTTTGCTTGCGGTCACGAACAGCGAAAAGCATTCCCATCGCTTCGGCAGCCGCAGTAGATTCATCTAAAAGCGAGGCGTTGGCGATTTCCATCCCGGTAAGATCGCTTACCATCGTCTGGAAATTCAATAAAGCTTCCAGTCGGCCCTGGGCAATTTCAGCCTGGTAGGGAGTATAGGCGGTATACCATCCCGGGTTTTCCAGAATATTTCGCTGGATCACAGCCGGCAAAATTGCCTGATGATATCCCAAACCTATATAGGTCTTGAAGATCTTGTTTTTTTCAGACAGTTTTTTGATGTGTTCCGCGTATTGATTTTCGCTCATGGCCTTTGGAAGATCCAGCGGCTTTTCCAGGCGAATATCATCTGGAATGGTTTCGTAAATAAGTTGATCTACCGATTCAACGCCAATAGTATCAAGCATTTCCTGAAGGTTTTCTTCCTTAGGGCCGATGTGGCGAAGAGCAAAAGAATCTGTTCTCATTAAACTTTAAAGTTGTGTGTTTTTTAACGCTGCGAAAGTACATAATTTCAGGCTAATAATTTGCATATTCCAATTGCACAGTTGTTAAGATTTAAGCGGTTCCAAATTCAGCCTGAAATTAATAAGTATCTTAGCTCTTATGAACTGGTTCCAAAAGGTTTTCAATCTCTACATCAGTAGCAGCATTCATGTTTCCCTGGCGATTTTATCCTTCAGTATTCTCACGTATTTTGAACATGGACTTTCTTTGGATAGGAATTTCCTGCTTTTTGTCTTTTTCGCCGGAATTACCGGTTACAATTTTGTGAAATATTCCGGTATTGCGCAACTGCATCATTTGAGCCTGACGCCAAACCTGAGACTCATCCAGATTTTCTCTTTCTTCTGTTTTATTGCGATGTGTTATTTTGCCTGGCATCTCGCCTGGAGAACCTGGGTTGCCGGTGGGATTTTAGGACTGCTTACGGCTTTATATGCTGTGCCCGTTTCAGGTAAAAACCTTCGGAATTTATCCGGAATGAAAATTTTTATCATTGCGATTGTCTGGGCCGGGAGTACCGTGATTCTGCCATTGATCGAAGCCGATAAATTACTGGATATGGAAATTCTGGTAGATTTCGTTCAGCGGTTCATGCTGGTGCTGGCCTTAACTCTTCCGTTTGAAATCCGCGACCTGAAGTTCGACGATGAAGAGCTGGGAACGATTCCGCAACAGCTCGGGCTTTGGGAGACCAAAATTTTCGGGACCATCCTTTTCCTATTGATCTTTTTGATCGAACTTTTTCAAAAGGACTTCAGTTCTGATTATTTTATCGCGACGAGTTTTGTGTGTTTATTAGGGGCTTTTTTTCTATGGAATTCCAGGCTGGACCAGCATAAATATTATGCATCTTTCTGGGTGGAAGCAGCGCCCATTGCCTATTTAGGCTTTTATTGGTTTCTCAGGGATTTTCTTTAGCGTATTCCTTCTGAATGGCATCTTTCCACTGTTTTTTCTGAGCCTCGGTACAGCGTTCAATCCTTGAGTTCTCCATCAGCTTTGTTAACTTCTTATTCTTGGAAGTGTATTTCCGGCAGGCCTTACAATAAGCCAGATGCAGCATGAGCCTGCATTTATCGAAAAAATTGGCGTTTCGGTACTGGGCTTTATCGCAGCAATTATTCGCTTCAGCGCAGTCTATATGAAACAGCTTTTGTAAAAACCCCATAATTAAAACCAGTTTTTTTCCAGGCAGGCAGCCAGTGCGGTCCTGGCCCTGTGAATGATAACCCACAGGTTAGACGGAGTGATATTGAACTCATTACAGATCACTTCAGTCTCAGCGCCATCAATAGTTTTGCGTTTAAAAATTGCAGCGTGTTTTTCGTTGATCGAATCCAGGCAGTCCAAAATGGCCATTCCCAACTCGTTGTTTTCCATTTCGTCTTCGGCCGTGCGATCGCTAAGATCTGCTACCTGTTCTTCCAGCCATTCGCCCTGGTTTTCCTCGTCTGAATAGTCGATATGTACCTCGGCTTTGCCTTTATTAGAATTGATTTTTCGGTAGTAATCTATGATTTTTCTCTTTAAAATCGAAATCAGCCAGGTTCTTTCGCTGGCTTCACCTTTGAAATATTTGGCTGATTTCAATGCCGATAAAAAGGTTTCAGAAATGATGTCATTGGCCACCTCACGATTGTTCACCCGAACGATCGTATAGTTAAAAAGATAATCTGAATAGCGATCTACCCACTTATCCGGATTTAAAGTATGTGTTGCCATAGACTTTCGGTGCCTAAACCTCAAAAATAGCAAAACTCCCACTAGGGAAAGTTATAGAAAAGATAAGATTTGGCGATCGATTCCCTTTCTGCTCTTATTTGGCGAGTAATCCGGCTCTTCGCAGGAGCGCTTCGGGATTCGGTTCCTTTCCGCGGAATCTTTTATACAATTCCATAGGATGTTCCGTGCCTCCGCGTGAGAGAATGTTATCACGAAATTTATCAGCGATATTTTTACTGAAAATGCCATTTTCGGTAAAATATTCAAAAGCATCGGCATCCAGGACTTCCGCCCATTTATAGGAATAATATCCTGCGGAATAACCGCCCTGGAAAATATGGGAAAAAGCGGTGCTCATGCAATTGCTTTCCACATCAGGGAACAGTTTGGTTGGTTCAAAAACCTCTTTTTCGTGAGCTTTTACATTATTGACGTTTGTAGGGTCAATCCCGTGCCAGCTAAGGTCCAGCATCCCAAAGCTCAATTGTCTAACGGTAGCCATTCCCTCCAGGAAATTGGCAGATTCCTTGATCTTGTCTATATATTCCTGTGGAATGGTTTCTCCGGTTTTATAATGTCTGGCAAAAAGCTGAAGCGCTTCTTTCTCGTAACACCAGTTTTCCAGGACCTGGCTAGGCAATTCTACAAAATCCCAGTACACATTTGGTCCTGATAAACTGGGGTAAGTCGTGTTGGCAAGCATCCCGTGAAGCGCATGTCCAAATTCATGGAAAAGTGTGGTCACTTCATTAAAGGTTAGGAGAGAGGGTTCTTTTTCTGAAGGTTTGGTGAAATTGCAAACAATAGAAACATGTGGGCGCTCATTTTGGCCATTTTTGATATACTGATTTTTATAGATCGTCATCCATGCACCGTCGCGTTTCCCAGAACGAGGATGAAAATCGGCATAAAACAATGCGATATCTTCCCCGTTTTCATTGGTTACTTCATAGGTTTTTACATCTTCATGATATTTGTCTACCGTGTCGATTTCCTGGAATTTAAGACTGTAAAGTTTGTTGGCAACAGTGAACACTCCGTTTATGACATTTTCAAGCTTGAAATAAGGCTTTAGTTTTTCGTCATCCAGATTGAATAATTTCTGCTTCAGTTTTTCGCTGTAATAAGCCGAATCCCATTTTTGCAGCTGGTCAATACCTTCAAGATCCTTGGCGAAATTTTCCAGTTCCCTGAATTCTCTTTCTGCAGCCGGTTTTGCTTTTTCCAGTAACTCATTCAGGAAGGAATTGACTTTTTCAGGAGTTTCTGCCATACGCTCCTGCAACACAAAATCAGCATGTGTTTTAAAACCCAAAAGTTGTGCCCTCTGGTAACGTAATTTGGCAATCTGTAGCACATTTTCCTGGTTGTCCAGTTCGTCATTATGAAAAGCTCGAGAACCAAAGGCTAATGCCAGCTCTTTCCGTAAATCCCTGTTTTTGGCATATTTCATAAAAGGAATGTAACTCGGGTAGTCGAGTGTGATCACCCAGCCATCTTTTCCTTTAGATTTTGCCACGCTGGCCGCTTCGTCTTTGAACCACTCCGGAAGACCTTCCAATTTTGATTCTTCGGTGATCGGTAATTCATAGCGGTTGGTTTCTGCGAGCACATTTTCGCCAAATTTCAGTTTTAGGCTTGCCAGCTTCTTATCTATTTCCCGAAGTTCCTCCTGCTTTTCTTTGGGTAAGTTTGCGCCATTTCGGGTAAAGGCCTTGTATTTTTTGTCGAGTAGCATCAGCTGTTCGGTATTCAGGCCTAGATCGTCTTTTTGCTGATAGACAGTTTTAATCTTTTCAAAAAGGGCTTTATTCAGAATGATATCGTTTTTGAATTCCGAAAGCACCGGTGATATTTCCTGTGCGACCTGTTGAATCTCCTTATTGGTTTCCGCAGAATTAATATTGAAAAAGATGCTGGTGATACGATCCAGTTTTTCTCCTGAAAATTCCAGGGCTTCCACGGTATTTTTAAAAGTAGGTTCCGCCGAATTAGTTACAATGTCATCAATCTCCTGCCTGGCCAGCTCCACTGCTTCCAAAATAGCCGGTTTGTAATCTTCGGTTTTGATTTTAGAGAAAGGGGCGTATTCAAAATCCTGTAATAAAATGTTGGAATTACTCATGTTTTAAGATGGTTTAATAACGTTTTAGGTTTTTTTTATAACGTTATAAGAAAGGTTTAAACTAAATTTAACTAACTTAGCCGCTTTAATTAAATTCAGGTAACCTTCAGGTTATTTAAAATACAGTAGTTTCAAAAGTTCTGGTTTACTATTTAGAATGGTTAATAAATAATTTACAGATTCAAAAACTACTTCGAAAGAGACCGTGACGACGGTCTCTTTTATTTTTTAAGAGATTTTGCGCCTTCGATCACTTTATCCTTTAGGCCTTCTTTATACTCAACGATCTTTTCGAGCAGATTCTTATCTGAAGCGCCAAGGATCTGAGCGGCCAAAATGCCGGCATTTTTTGCTCCATCCAGAGCAACGGTGGCAACGGGAACACCGCCCGGCATTTGTAAAATTGACAGTACCGAATCCCAGCCATCAATAGAATTTCTGGATTTTACAGGTACGCCAATGACGGGAAGCGGAGACATGGAAGCAACCATCCCTGGAAGATGCGCGGCACCACCGGCACCGGCTATGATCGCTTGGATACCGTTTTTATGGGCATTTTTGCTGAATTCAAAAAGCTTTTCCGGAGTGCGATGAGCCGAAACGATATCGGTTTCTACCTCAATACCGAAGCTTTCTAAAATCTCGATCGCGTCTTTCATTACCGGCATATCGCTGGTGCTTCCCATGATGACTGCAACTTTTCCCATAATTTATCTTTTGCTGATTACTTTAATGCTGTTCTTTACTTTTTCGGCAGTTTTGCGAGCTTCGCTGATATCTTCGTTCACAATCGTGACATGACCCATTTTTCTGAAAGGCCTGGTGATCTTTTTTCCGTAGATATGAGGAGTGACGCCGTCCAATTTCATGATCTCGGCAATATTTTCGTAAACCACTTCTCCTTCATGCTCTTTGTCGCCAACCAAATTTACCATAATTCCACCGACTTTACTATTGGTGTTACCCAGTGGCAGATCGAGTATAGCGCGGATATGCTGTTCAAACTGATTGGTGTACGAAGCCTCGATGCTGTAATGCCCACTATTATGTGGTCTCGGTGCGACTTCATTTACCAGGATCTCGTCATCTTTCGTCTGGAACATTTCTACGGCTAAAAGGCCAACATGATCAAATGCTTCGGAAACCTTCTCTGCTGTTTTTCTGGCTTTTTCAGCAACCGAATCATCGATCCTTGCCGGGCAAATTACATATTCGACCTGGTTGGCGGTAGGATGAAATTCCATTTCCACAACTGGATAGGTTTTAATTTCTCCGGAAGGATTTCTGGCTACGATCACAGCCAGCTCATTTTTAAACGGCACCAGTTTTTCAGCGATACATTCACCATCAGGCAGCTCATCCAGGGCATCTGTAATTTTGATCACCGAAACGCCTTTCCCGTCGTAACCGCCGGTAGCGCTTTTCCATACAAATGGAATGGAAACTTTACCTGAACTAACCGCATTTTTCAAATCTGTGATGGAATCCAAAACTTCAAAATCGGCTGTTGGAATTTCTTTCGATAAATAGAATTTCTTCTGTGTAGCCTTATTCTGAATCTTCTCCAGGGTTGCAGCCGAAGGATAGGTTTTTATTCCTTCAGATTCCAGTTGTTTCAAAGCATCTACGTTCACGCCTTCAATTTCAAAGGTGACCACATCTGCCTGCCTTCCAAAATTTAGCACAGTGTCATAATCCCTCAGGTCTCCCTGCTGAAAATGATTACAGGAAATTTTACAGGGTGCTTCGCTACTGGGATCCAGAACAAGCGTTTGTATATCGTATTTTCGGGTTTCGTAAAGCATCATTTTACCCAGCTGTCCGCCGCCGAGAATGCCTAACTTGAAATCTGAAGAAAAGTAATTGACCATAAAATCAAGGCTTTCCGCAAAAATAATTTAAACTAGTTTGACGGCAATGTAGAATCGGGAATAAATCAAGATGGGCGGCTGAATGCAATTCCTTATCTTTGCGTCTTTAAATTTCATCCGCTTTGGTAAAATTACATGATCTTGAATTCGAGCCGTTTATTTCAGAAGAAGAAATAGAAAACGCGATCGATGGTCTGGCGAAACAGCTGAACGAGGAATTTGGGAATCAGAATCCGGTTTTTATAGGGGTTTTAAACGGAGCTTTCATGTTTGCTTCAGAAATTATCAAACGTTTTAATGGTGATTGTGAGATCAGTTTTGTTAAAATGGCTTCCTATAAAGGAACCGAAAGTACTGGCGATATTAAGAATCTGGTCGGGTTAAACCAGGATATCGAAGGCAGGACGGTGATCCTTCTTGAAGATATCGTTGATACCGGAAATACTTTAGAGGAGATAGATAAAATGTTACTTTCAGCTAAAGTAAAAAGATATGAAGTGGCAACGCTTTTCTTTAAACCGCAAGCTTACAAAAAGTCTATAGCCGTGAATTATCGCGGGATGGATATCGAAAATAAATTCATAGTGGGTTATGGCCTGGACTACGATGGTCTTGGTAGAAACCTGCGACAGGTATATAAACGCAAAGAGCAAAAAATGACAAATCTTGTATTGTTTGGCCCTCCGGGAGCAGGCAAAGGAACACAGGCAGATATTTTAAAGGAAAAGTATAATCTGGTACATATTTCAACCGGGGATATTTTCAGGTACAATATTAAAAACCAGACCGAACTTGGGATCAGTGCCAAGTCTTTTATTGATAAAGGCCAGCTGGTGCCAGATGAGGTGACCATTAATATGCTGAATGCTGAAGTGGAAAAAAATGAAGGCTGTAACGGATTCATTTTTGATGGTTTCCCAAGAACTGAAGCCCAGGCGGAAGCTTTGCAGGTGTACCTGAATTCAAAAAGTACGGAAGTTCATGCCATGATCGCTTTGGAAGTTGATGATGAGATCCTGGTACAGCGTTTACTGGAACGCGGGAAAACTTCAGGTCGCGTAGATGATGCTGATGAGGCCGTTATCAGAAACCGGATTAAGGTGTATTATGCGGAAACTGCCATTCTGAAAAATTTCTATAAGAAACAGGATAAGTTTTACGGAGTTGATGGTGTTGGAACTATACAGGAAATTACAGATCGTTTGAGCGCTGTGATTGATGAATTAATGGAAAAATAATAAAATGACAGAGGGGAATTTTGTTGATTACGTAAAGGTGCATGTATTTTCCGGAAAAGGAGGTAAGGGTTCTGCTCACCTTCACCGGGAAAAATATATCGCCAAAGGTGGACCCGATGGAGGAGATGGAGGTCGTGGCGGTCACGTGATCGTAAGGGGAAATGAGAACCTCTGGACATTATTCCATTTAAAATTCAAAAGGCATATTCGCGCAGAGCATGGTGGTGACGGAGGGAAACAACGAAGTACCGGTGCCAATGGCTCTGATGAATATATTGATGTGCCTTTGGGAACCGTTATTCGCGATACCGAAACCAATGAAATCCTGAAGGAAATCACCGAGGACGGGCAGGAATTTATTGTTGCCGAAGGTGGAATGGGTGGCCGCGGAAACTGGCATTTTAAGACCTCGACCAATCAAACCCCGCGTTATGCACAGCCGGGAATTGATGGGCAGGAGGTGGATATTACTCTGGAATTAAAAGTGCTAGCAGATGTTGGCCTGGTTGGTTTTCCAAATGCTGGTAAGTCAACACTGCTTTCGGTTATTACGGCCGCAAAGCCGAAGATCGCTGACTATGAATTTACGACGCTGAAACCAAACCTTGGAATCGTAAAATATCGCGATTTTAAAACATTTGTAATTGCTGATATTCCGGGTATTATTGAAGGTGCTGCGGAAGGTAAAGGTCTTGGACATCGTTTTTTAAGACATATTGAAAGAAACTCTACATTATTATTCCTGATCCCGGCAGATGCCCCGGATGTGGCGGAGCAATACGAAGTACTGTTGGATGAGCTGCGGCGTTATAATCCTGAATTGATGGATAAAGACCGCATCATCGCCATTTCTAAAAGTGACCTGTTAGATGAGGAACTAAAAAAAGAACTTGGGCAGGAACTTGATGAAAAACTGCAATTGCCCTATATCTTTATCTCTTCGGTGGCTCAAACGGGCTTGCAGGAATTGAAGGATAAACTCTGGGAAATCCTGAATAAGAATCCTGTTTAAATCCTGTTAAACAATCTCTTATAGAGCTGAATTTGCTTAATTTTAGTAAAATTCAGTTATGAAATTATCCAAATATTTTTTGGTATTGCTGGTCTTTGCGGCCTGCAATACTCCGCACGCGGTCTATGATTATGACCAGCAGATCGATTTTCAGCAATATTCTAATTATGCCCTGTTTCCGGATTTCCGATCGGGACTGAGTCAGCTGGATGAAAACAGGCTCCTTAACAGCCTGGAAACGGCGATGCAGCAAAAGGGTTTTATAAAGTCTGAAGAACCCGGCATCTATATTAATGTCTACACGGAAGAATTTCAGCAGGACAATCGTAGCAGAGTAGGTGTTGGTCTTGGTGGTGGCGGTGGAAACGTTGGAGTAGGAGGATCTGTGGGTATTCCGCTAGGACAAATGAATACTTATCTTAAGCTGACTTTTGATTTCATCGATGTCAAGAACGATAACCTGGTTTGGCAGGCGGTAGTGGAAAGTCCGTTCAATTATGACGCGTCTCCTGAAAAAAGACAGGCGCAGTTTGATAAGATTGTGGCAAAAGCCCTGGAAGGGTATCCTCCGAAGAAATAGCTTTCAATAATTATTGGAAATAAAAAAGCCCCGGAATTTCCGGGGCTTTTCAATTTTTGATTGGTTAGTTGGAATCAAAAACGGGAAGCGGTTTAGTTGCCGTCTTCCATATCTTCCTCCATTTCGGTATCATCCATATCACCAGCAGAAGTGTTTCTGTTAGATACTACGAATGTACTTCTACGGTTTTTAGCATATTGCTCGTTGGTACAACCAGTTGGTTCTGTACAGTCGTTAACAGGCCTGCTTTCTCCATAACCCTGAGAAGTTAACCTTGATCTGTCAATACCATGCTCAACAAGGTAATCAACAGTTGCAGCGGCTCTTCTTTCAGAAAGATCCATGTTGTATTTGTCAGTTCCACGAGCATCTGCGTGAGATTCCACTTTTACGTTGATGTTCGGGTACTGGTTCATGTATGTTACAACGGAATCAAGTACTGGTTTAGATTCTGGCTTGATAGTGGCTTTATCGAAGTCGAAATAGATCTTGCTACCATCAACAGGGATAGTCTGGTTTCCTGAAGTTGGATCGGTCTTCGTTGGAGCCGGGATCAATTCGTTGTCTTCGCGAACGAATTGGTACAGGTTATCTGTTCCTCTTCGGTTGGAAGCAAAAAATCCTTTTTCCTGATCTTCCTTGATCACGAAAGCGAAATCATCACTTCCGCTATTGATCGTTTTTCCAAGGTTTTCAGATTCAGAAAAATCACCTCCACTTTTGTAGATATCGAGATTTCCGAAGCCCTGACGACCATCAGAAGAGAAATAAAGCGTATCCTGTGAACTGATGAATGGGAATTGATCGCGGTGTGCGGTGTTCACTCCCGGGCCAAGGTTTCTTGGTTCTCCATAAGTTCCGTCCTCGTTCACATCTACCACGTAGATATCAAAAGAACCGCTGCCACCTGGCATGTCGCTGGAGAAGTACAGCTTGCTACCATCTGCGCTAAGGCTTGGATGCTCTACTGAATAATTCTCGCTGCTGAAAGGCAGTTTTTCTACATTGGTCCATTCGTCATCTACTTTTTCAGCACGATACATGCTGATGTGGGCGATACGGTTACCTTCTTCGTTTTTCACGCGGTCTTCGTTCGTTCTGTCGAAGAACATCACGGTACCGTCAGTACTGAAAGTCGCAGAACTCTCATGCTCGTCGGTATTGATCGCATCAGAAAAAAGAACGATATCAGAAAGTTCTCCTTCATCATCAACGGCAGCGCTGTAAAGATCCAGGGTTGGAAGTTTGTTCCAAGGATAGATCGGGCGCTCCTGGTTTCTGGTTGAAGCGAAAGCTACGCGGTCGCCATAGAAACCAATTCCGAAGTCTGAAGAACTCTGGTTGTTCATAACCTGGTCGTATTTGAACTGGTGAGGTGCAACGGTATCAAGATTGCTGGCCCATTCTTCATGGTTCCAGTTTTCACCGGTTACCTCGTTCATATACTTATCAGCTTTTACATAATTTCCGGTTGCCATTAAAGCGTGAGCGTAACGGAATTTATATTCCGGTGTGGTCTCTGCTTCGTGACGAAGGAATAAGAGGTCGTATACTTCAACAGCATTTTGCATCTGGTTCGTATAGAAATACGAATCTCCCAGGTTTTGAAGTACTTCTTTAGATTTATCGTTTACTTTTTCATAGGCAGTCGCTGCGTCTACATAAGCAGCCTGGGCGAAGTATTTGTCGCCTTCCCTGATGTCAGAGCGCTGAGCAAAACTCGTAAAGCCTATTGTTAAGATTAAAAGTGTACTATATAGTTTTTTCATGTTAGTCGGGTTTTAGAAGAATCTCGGTGATTTGTCATATCCTTTCTTAAGACCGAACAAGTCAAGATCAAACAACAGCATGATTTCGTGTGATCCGTCTTCGCTCAGGTTATAAGTTGGGTAGTCATAAGCATATCCTACTCTTAAGGAAGGACTGATTCTGAAGTTTACCAGACCGGTAACGCTTTTGTCGAAACGATAACCAACTCCTGCTTCCAGACGATCGTAAAGCAAAACGTTTGCATTGACGTCTATAGAAAGCGGTGCGCCTTGTACTCCTCTAGCCATGAAAGATGGCTTTAATTTGAAGTTATCGCTTAAACCGAATACGTAACCCCCAGTAAGGTAGTAGTGAATTTCTTCAACTCCTAAAGCCTGAAGCCCGTTAATGTTTTCGATGTGTTTTGAAGTGAACAGGTTAGGAGCAGAAATACCTAAGTAATGCTTGTCTCCAAACCAGAAGGCTCCAACACCAAAAACCGGAAATACTTCACTTTGATTTTCAAAAGCAGGATCGTTCGGGTCATTCAGGATAATTCCGTTGAAATTAGCACTGTATGTAGAAAGTCCTCCTTTGGCACCAAAGGAAAGTTTGGTGGTTTCACTGGCAGGGATCACATACGCGAAATCTGCCGTGATATTGTTCTCTTTTACCCAGCCTCCAATTTCGTCATGAACTACGGTTAGACCAAGTTCTACACGTTCGCTAACGGGAGTGTGGGCAAAGAAGTTGAGGGTGCGTGGTGCACCTTCAACATCTGTCCATTGAGCTCTGTAGATCCCTCCCAGGTTTAGCATACCTGGATCATCGGTAGCATAGGCCGGGTTTACCACACTCATGTTATACATATACTGAGTGAAGAGAGGGTCTTGCTGGGCAATACCTTTTATAGAGAAAAGGATAATGCCTGCGAATAATAAATATTTTGTGATTAATTTTTTCATTGCTTTCTCTTGTTTATCCTTTTATTATCTGCTTAAGTAAATTTTTCCTCTACGTGGCGCAGTTGCTCCATCGTTGAATTCAAGTAGGTAAAAATATACTCCCACAGGTAAAACGTCGTCGCCAAGAGATCCTGACTGAGTGTTTGTACCATCCCAATCTGGTGTGCTGGCGTTTCCTTTGTACACTACATCACCCCAACGGTTGTAGATTTCAATAGTGTAGTTAGGATATTCTCTATCAATATTTTCGATAGTGAATGTGTCGTTCATTCCGTCTCCGTTAGGTGAAATTCCTTCTGGGAAAACTAGCGGGCAGCTTTCAATTGAAACTGTTACAGCCAGTCTCACTGCACTTTCACATCCTGAATCAGGATCGGTATAAGAAGCGTAGTAGATAACGCCGTCTTGCAGTGCAGTTCCAGTGCTTAGCATCTCTCCTCCAGTTGCAGCATCGTACCAGGTGATGTTATCAGTCTGGTCAATGGCATCTGTCAGGTCAAGTACTGTAGCATCATCGTACTCACAGAATGAAACAGCAGGATTATCAATAGTTGGAGTTGCTCCGTCATTTACAACTACTTCAAAAGAAGCAGCGTCAGACTCACAACCTTCGTCATTAGTTCGCTGTGTTACGTAATAGGTTCCTGTCATCAAGGCGTCTTCAGGCATTACCATGGTATTCATTTCAGCATCTGAGTAGAACATCAGGTTGTCTCCGGTAGCAGTAAGATCAGCACCAGTTGGCATCTCGCTTGCGCAGAAAGTTAGATCTGTAGCCGTAGGTGCGTCTGCAGCTTCCTGAACGGTAATGTTGAACGTAGCGGTGTCATCTCCACAATCGTTGATTGCTTCTACGGTATAGGTTACTTCATAAGTTCCAGCGGCAAAATCCATCGGATCCATCATTCCGTCTGCGATTGCATCTCCATCAAGAGTGAATTCTCCGGTAGTATCAGCATCTGCTGAAAGGAAGTCGAATAGATTCTGAACTCCTGCATTCATACAAACCGAAAGATCCATATCCTCACCGGCGTTTGCAGCATCTTGGATAGCTAGTGTAATTATTGCGGAATCTGAGCAGTTTCCGTCGGAACTACTAACTTGATAGGTTAAGACGTAGTTGCCAGCTTCATAATCTCGAGGATTTAATATAGAACTATTTAGTTGGTTACCATTAATGCTGAATCGACCGTTTGAAGCAGCGTCAGAACTTAATAAATCTAATAAATCAACAGATTCGTCGTTTTGGCAAAGCTCTAAAGTGTTATTGGCACCTGCTTCAGGAACTGGTCTAATGTTCAAAGTGATTGTAGAGATATCTGTGCCACAATCGTTTTCTGAAGGAACAGTATATATAATAGTATAACTTCCCGGAGCAAAGTCGGATGTAATTAAAATCCCATCTTCGACCTCTTCGCCATTATAGGTGAAAGATCCTGAGTCGTCAACTGTATCTCCTAATCTGTTATACAAGTTTTGATCTCCGGCATTTTGGCAAGCAGTAACTGTAAAGTTCTCCCCTGCATATGCAGAATCCTGAACGGTAATCGTAAAGCTTACAGAAGCGGTTCCTGTTACGCAAGAGTCAGTATCTTCACTTAGGGTGTAAGTGATTTCATAAGTTCCAGGTCCCATCATTCCAGGATCGAACATTCCGTCTTCGTAGCCATCAAAGCTTCCGAATGTTGGATTGTCGCCAAGGAAACTGGTTAAATCCTGCATTCCTGCATTCTGGCATAGAGTGACATCATCAACCTCTTCAAGATCTTCTGTATTGAAGTTTTCTCTGATGGTTACTGTAAGTTCTACTGAGTCTTCGCAGGTTCCATCTCCAACAGTATAGGTAGTAGTGAAATCTCCGGTCATCATTCCTCCTTCATACATACTTACCAATTCGGCGATACTTGGATCGAAGTCTCCTGTGGTAGGAACATCATCTCCAAGTAGTCCCATATAGTAATCTGAAAGATTAGCTTCTGTAAAGAAGTCGTCTGCAAGATCATTTTCACAGATTACGATTGTGACGTCGTCTCCGGCGTCTACGCCTTCAACTACAACGATGGTGATTGTGGCAGTAGATTCTCCTTCTACACATGGATCATCATCTCCATTAGCGGTATATGTCACTTTAAAAGTCCCAGCACCTTCAGCAGAAGGGTCGAACATTCCGTCGGTCACATCAGCGTCATCGCTCATGAACATTCCGCCCATTGTAGCTCCGTCACCTAAATAATTTGAAAGATCCATTTCTCCATCAGTAGTACAGAAGGTTACCTCCTGGTCTCCGCCAGCATCAGCTTGAGTGTTCGGAGTTACGGTGATAGAGTAGGATGCAGCGTCTGTACAGTCATCATTGCTCACAGTGTAAGTAGTGGTGAAAGTAGCAGGGAAAGCGTCAGCTTCTGAAACGGCAGCATATTGAGCTAAAAGTGTTGCTAAATCATCATCGCTGAACATTCCTCCAGGAGTAATTGTTGGGTCAAGTTCGTTCAATAATTCTATTCCCATTCCGGAAGGATTTGCAGCAACAGCAGCTGCTAAAGCTTCAAATTCACCCTGGCAGAAAGAGTAATCTCCTCCAGGTCCTGCGTTTGGTGCCTGATTCACCAAAATGGTAAATTCAGCAGTATCTGTGGTAGATACACAGGCGGTTTCAGGAGAAACGGTGTAGGTGATCGTGTAAGATCCGGCACCTTCTTCCATTGGGTCAAAAGTTCCGTCGGCTACATCAGCATTGTCACTTGAGAATGCTCCATCAGGGTTCGCGTCTCCGCTCAATAGAGTGAAAAGGTTGACTGCTTCTTCATTAGAGCAGTATTCCTGATTGGCGATTGTGCCGGCTTCGGCAGGAATCGCTGCTGTAACAGTTAATGTGGCGTTCGCGCTTGATGGCTCGCATTCTGAACTGCTATCTACTGTATAGGTTACTCCGAAGTCTTCAGAAGGTTCTGATACCCCGTCGTTGTAATTCGCAATTAAAGTAGAAAGATCAGGAGAAAAAGTTCCATCTGAATCTTCAGCTCCTAACAAGTCTACATAATAGGCTCTAAGAGTTTCTTCGCTATCGAAAATCCCTCTGTCATCCACATCGCTTTCGCAAAGTTGCTCTGAAGCATCCTCACCTGCGTCATTAGCAGATTGTACATTCAGGGTTAAAGTGGAAGAATCCATGCATCCGCCATTATCTACTGTATAGGTAACCGTGTAAGTTTGAGGGAATGCATTATTATTGAAATCTTCATTAATCTGATCAAAAAGATCTGCAATCGAAGGAGAGAAAGTTCCATCAGGAGTGATATCTGTTCCTTCTATATAGGCCATGATCGCCTCTTCGGCCGCAGGAACAAAAATCGGATTTAATGGAAGGAAACTTTCAAAATCTGTAATACAAACCGTTTCTTCCGTATCTTCTCCTGCATAAGGGTCTTCCTGAACGGTCACTGCCAGTACTACATCATCAGTACATCCAGCATCGAAAGTAGCGGTATACGTTGTTTCGAAATAGCCGGTTTTGGTTCCGTCGTTATAATCAGCAACGATGTCAGCTATAGTAGCCATATCAAAAGTTCCATCAGTAGGAACTCCATCTTCTAAAAGACTGATGAAATAGGCCCTAGCGTTGGTAGTATTGTTCAATTGAGAATCTGCATCAGAAACACAAAGTACGTTATCTGTGCTGTCTTCACCTGCATCAGCAGGGATAACTTCTACTGTAACAGGAGTTCTTTCCACGCTCTCACAAGGTGGTCCATCTACCGGTACAATTTGAGAAGCATAGTATGTGGCACCATCTTGAACTTCAAAATCGTCTGGCAATGCAGGGTTGGAAGTTGCAGTACGATACCAGCGGTTGGTACCTTCGGCCTCCAGTTCACTAACAGTTGTTCCTTCACAAACAACCTGTGGACTTGTTGCGGCCGGAGCGTTTGCTTCTACCGTTTCAAAACGCACAGGAGTACGGTCTGACTGGCAGGCATCTTCATCACCTTCACCATCAGCATCATAATACCCTGCGAAATAATTAGTGCCGCTTACCAGTTCAGTTCCATCAGCAATTGGCATATCGTCTTTACCATATTCGGTTGAGAAGATTTCCAAAGTGTAACCGGCTGGAGCAGCAGGAGCATCAATAGCTTCCTTTAGGTCTGTAATTGTGTAGGGTCCACCTCCTGAACATGGGGTGAAGAAATCGTCCTGAACATCTGGTGCGTCAGGAGAAGTAAGGGTTACCGTAACAGATTGTCTTGTCCCGGTACAGTCAGGTGCTCCGGCGAAGTAATCTTCTCCGTCCTGAAGCACTTCATCAGCAGGTAGTGGAGTGTCATCCCCTGCTTCGTCATACCAGTCTGCAGACATTGGCATTAGATCAGCAACAGTTGCAAGACCGTTACAGAAAGTCTGACTTGTCTCGCTGACTGTTGGACACGATTGCCCGTACATTGAGGGCAAACTTCCGATAAGAATAGTTAAGGTTAAAAGGTAAAACAGCTTACCCTTAAACCTTAAAGTAGAATTTTGCATAGGCTAGGTGTTAAATTCAAATTAGTATTAGTTATTTTAGAATTATGCACAAATATTAAAATAATTTTTAAAACCCTCAGTTAAATGAACTAGGAAGTTTTACTTAAAAATGGGTCATTTACTAACATTTGAGATGCATTTTTAAAAATCGGTTTAAATTTAGCAAAATTTTAAATATGTTAACATTTTTTAAGCCTTTCATCGGTATTTTTTTACTTTTTGCCGGGCAACTTATGGCTCAGCAAGGTGTGGATGAGGGTGTTGAATTACTAAAAAATCACAAAATTGAGGAGGCTCGTACGATCTTTCTCACATATAAAGATTCCCCGGTTGCCCGGGAATACCTGGGTGATATAGCCTGTTTTCGCAAAGAATGGGACCGCGGAATCGACTATTACAAGACTCTTGTCAAAGAATATCCAGATTCAGCCGATTATCACTTTAAGCTGGGAGGCGCCCTTGGCATGAAAGCCTACTATGGCTCCAAGTTCGAGGCTGCATTGATTCTGGGTGATATCAAAAAACACCTGAAAAAAGCAGCTGATCTGGATCCGGGGCACCTGGAAGCGAGAAGAGCATTGGTAGAGTTGTATGCTCAACTTCCTGAGATTATCGGGGGGAGTAAAACCATTGCTGAAAGTTACGTGGCTGATCTTGAAAGGCTTAATGAGTTGGATGCACTAATGGCTGAGGGTTTTATTTATCGGGAAGATCAATACGACGAATTGGCTTCTTTAAAATATCAACAGGCATTACGGACTGCTATAAAAAAACCGGAATTGATCGTTCGGAATTACCTGAAATATGAAATTGGCGAAGCAGCAGCAATTTATGAGCTGGAACCAGAGGCGGCAACGGCACTTCTGAAAGATTATATTGAAAACTACGGCTACCAGGATCTGAAGTCGCCGGCCTGGGCCTATTACCGCCTGGCGCAGATCCAACGGGCTCAGGAAAATAAGGCCAACGCGATGAAATATATCAATCAGGCACTGACCATAGACCCGCATCTGGAAAGAGCCGACGAGGAGAAACGCAAGATCATGGCAATGTAAACTTTTGCCTCGAGACTTTATCAGCCCTTATTCTTCAATTATATTTGCGGAAATCTTTTCTATGAAAATTCATTTTATTGCTATTGGAGGAAGCGCCATGCACAGTTTAGCTATTGCTCTTCAGGAGAAAGGTTACGAGATTAGCGGAAGTGACGATGCCATTTTTGAGCCTTCTCGCTCGCGGCTCGACTCGAGAGGCCTGCTTCCGAAGGAATTGGGCTGGCACCCGGAAAACCTGAACGATTCTATAGATGCCGTGATCCTTGGGATGCACGCAAAAGCTGATAATCCTGAATTACTGGCTGCACAGGACCTTGGTTTGAAAATCTTCAGTTATCCGGAATTCCTTTTTGAACAGTCAAAATTCAAAACCCGGGTGGTGATTGGCGGCTCTCATGGTAAAACGAGTATTACCTCCATGATCCTGCATGTGATGAATTATCACGGAAAAGAAGTCGATTATATGGTAGGTGCCCAGCTGGAAGGCCTGGAAAACCCTGTAAAGCTTACAGAAGAAAACGATTTTATCGTGATCGAAGGAGATGAATACCTGTCTTCTCCAATAGATCGCCGGCCAAAATTCCATCTCTATCAGCCTAATATTGCGCTGTTGAGCGGGATCGCCTGGGATCATATCAATGTATTTCCAGATTACGAGAACTATGTTGATCAATTCAGAATTTTTATCGATAGTATCGTAAATGGCGGAATACTGGTGTATAATGAAGAAGATGAAGGACTGAAAAAACTGGTTTCTGAAACAGAAAATCCAATCAGGAAACATCCTTATTCCACGCCAAACTATCATACAGAGGCTGATGTGACCATTTTAGATACTCCGGAGGGTGACTTGCCGCTGGAGATCTTCGGAAAACACAATCTCAATAACCTTTCCGGTGCTAAATGGATCTGTCAGCATATGGGAATTGACGAGGATGATTTTTATGAAGCGATTGCCACCTTCCGCGGAGCTTCCAAAAGATTGGAGAAATTAGCGGAATCATCCTCTTCCGTTATTTTCAAGGATTTTGCCCACAGTCCTTCAAAAGTGGCTGCAACCACTGCGGCTGTGAAAGAACAATATCCAGATAAAACGCTGATAGCCTGTCTGGAATTACATACCTATAGCAGCCTGAACGCCGATTTTCTCAAGAATTATGCGCATACGCTCGACCAGGCAGATCAAGCTTTGGTTTTTTATTCCCCGGAAGCGATCGCGATCAAAAAACTGGAATCCATCAGTAAAGAGGATATTAAGAAGGCTTTTGAAAGAGACGATCTGGAAGTATTTACGAACAGTGAAGATTTCAAACAGGCGCTATTTCAGAAGGAGTTTTCGAATTCCGCTCTTTTGATGATGAGCAGCGGCAATTACGGTGGCCTGGATCTGGAGGAAGTTAAAAAGTTGATCTGAATTTTTTCCTGCTGATTTTTGCTGAAGTTCTTTGTGTATATTTATCTGTAAATGGATAAAAACGAAAAACTTAGCATCAAGAACTGGGCGCAGGATGATCGCCCCCGGGAGAAATTATTGCAGAAGGGAAAACTGAGTTTGAGTGATTCTGAACTTATTGCGATCTTACTGGGATCTGGCAGTAGAAATGAAAGCGCGGTCGAACTCGCACGGCGTATTCTAGTCGCTTCGAAAAATAGCCTGAATGAACTCGGTAAATTATCGGTCCAGCAACTTTGTAATTTTAAAGGAATTGGACCTGCCAAAGCGGTTGGTATTGTCGCAGCCCTGGAGCTGGGACGAAGACGCCGGCTGGAAGAGGCGGTTACGAATTTGAAGATTTCGTCGAGTCTGTCGGTTTTCGAGATGATGCAGCCCGTAATCGGGGAATTACCGCATGAAGAGTTCTGGATTCTATACCTTAATAATAACAATTCGGTGATCGAGCGCTTCCAGGTAAGCAAGGGCGGGATTACCGGAACACTGGTAGATGTTCGTATTACTTTGCGGAAAGCACTCGAACTGGGGGCGGTAAGCCTCATCTTATGCCATAATCACCCATCCGGAAATTTGAAGGCCAGCGATGCTGATAAGCAACTCACCAAAAAACTGAAAACAGCAGCCGAGAGTCTTGATATCAAAGTCCTGGATCACCTCATTGTAACCGAAAAATCATACCTTAGCTTTGCCGACGAAGGCATCCTATAAGCACATTTTTGCATGTTACTGATCTATACCCAAAAAGTCACTCCGCGTATTCTTTATACTTTCAAGCATATTTGTACGCATTTGCTGGGTATCCCGATCAAGTTCACCTCTAAAATTGAAGAATTTATCGCTCATGATGGACCGAAAATGTCCTATGGGAAACAACCTATGGGAAACGAATTTTTTATTCAGAAGGTCGATTTATTGATGGAGCAGGGATTTTCAGATTTTGAGATCAAAGTGCTTCCCTGGGAAGACACGGTGTGTTTTTTTGCGGTCCAGGATGCCAGCGAACTGCCATTCGATATTTTTGCGGCTTCGTTCTACCTGCTCAGCAGGTATGAAGAATACCTTCCCCATGTGAAAGATAGCGCGGGCAGATTTCCGCCTGCGGAAAGTCTTGCGGCGCAGGAAAGTTTTCTGCATCAACCGGTGGTGGATATCTGGGCACTGAAATTTCGGAATATTTTGCTGGAACGTTTTCCGGATCTGGAATGGAAAGAACGTCGATTCAATCCCAATTCGATTATTTCCGTAGAACATACTTTTATTTTCAGGAATAAAGGGTTTTTACGAAGTTTTATCGGGTTGCACAAAGACCTGCTGAAACTGGACTTTCAAAAAGTTATAGACCGCATACAGGTATGGCTGCGGGTTAAGGAAGATCCGCACGCCGTTTTTGATGATTTGACCCGTCTTATCAAAGAATATCGCCTGGGCATGCTTTTTATGTTTCAACTGAGTGATTTTTCCGTTCACGATCGCAATATCAGCTACAACAGGATCACCCATCGCGCAGTGATCAAATCGGTGGCAGATTATGCCCGGGTTGGACTGCTGATGGGCTATTACGCGATGGACGAGATCAAAACGCTGCGTAGGGAAAAATTACGAATGGAAGAAATCGTTCACAGCCCACTGGAACACGCGATGAACTCGCGCTTCAATCTTCAGCTGCCAGATTATTATAACAATCTTACCGAGTTGGAGATCAACCATGACTATTCGATGGGTTATCCAGATATGGCCGGTTTTCGAGCGGGTACCTGTAACCCGTATCTCTTTTATGATATCAATATGGAGGTGACCACGCCATTGAAATTACACCCGTACGCCTTTCATTCTTCGGTGGCCGATCTGGTTCCGAAGGGAAAACTGCGTGAAGACCTTACCAGGATGCTGGCGGAAGTTCGGGAAGTTGGGGGCGATTTCTACGCAGTTTTTAAAAATCAGGATTTTTCAGAATATGCAGAATCCAAGTTTTACTACTCTCTTTTAAATCAGGTTTATGGACTGGAATAATATCACTCATATCTTTTTTGATCTGGATCACACCCTTTGGGATTTTGAAAGAAATTCGGCCCTGGCCTTTCGGGATATTTTTGAAAAGCATGAGATTGAGCTCGATTTGGAAGCTTTTCAAAAGATCTACAAACCTATCAATTTCAAATACTGGGAGTTGTATCGCAATAATTCGGTTTCCAAAGAGGCCTTGCGATATGGGCGCTTAAAAGACAGTTTTGACAGCCTCCAATTCGAAGCTACCGATGCCACCATCAACCTGCTGGCCGAGGATTATATCCATTATCTTCCGAATAATAATCATTTGCTCGAAGGCAGTTTGGAAGTTCTGGACTATTTATTTCCGAAGTATCAATTGCATATCATCACGAATGGGTTCGAGGAAGTGCAGCAGCGAAAGATGAAAAGTTCCGGAATTTGGCCGTATTTCTCCACCATCACGACTTCGGAAGAAGCCGGAGTGAAAAAACCGCATCCGCAGATTTTTGAAAAGGCACTTTCCAAGAGTCGCGCTCTTCCGGCAGAATCGGTGATGATCGGCGATAACCTGGAAGCCGATATTATCGGGGCGCACCAGTTTGGTCTGAGGACGATTTTCCTGAATTCTGAAAAAGAGCAGCCAGCTGTTGAATTTCCCCAAATTCAAAAGTTAAAAGAACTTCGAAATTATTTATAACAATAAAGATTAGGTATTTTCGTTTGGCAAAGAAAGTGCTTAAGTGTCTCATTTGAAGTCGGTAATAAGGGTTGGGTTTTTTGCGGTGAGCTTTTTGCTGGCAACCTCCTGTGTCAAAGATGTAGACCTCGAACAAGCTCAGGATATTACACTGAATCCAGATATTGATGTGGATCTGGTACAATATCAGCTCAACGAGAATGACTTTATTGATTCTGAAACCGGTGAATTTACACCCGTGATCAGGGATACGGTGCGGCTGGAATTTTTGAACGATACATATGTACAGGATGCTTTGCAGTATGCTGAATTTCGGTTTCGGCATGAAAATACCTTTCCGTACAGTATATCCAGCAAGATCAGGTTTTTAAGCGATAATGGCAGGGAACAATTTTCGGTAAATTACGAGATCCCGCCGGGTGCTGAAAACGTCCCGGGAATCATCGATACGTTGCATGTAGTGGGCTCAGGCGATATCAAAAAAGTGAGGCGCAGCATACAAATGGCGCTGGAACTGCAGCTCAACGGGGGAGATAGTAAAATCAAAGGAGGACTCGACTTTCTGTCAAAAGGGCTGTTCAAGTTTGAGTTTTGATATGCGGAAAATACTTCTGTTTATGTTGTGGATGGCAGGCCTTTCAAGTTTCGGTCAAAACCGCCCGCTGCTTTACAATGTCGATGATCTTCCGCAGTCTCTATTGCAAAATCCGGGTGCGCGCATCGATTTTACCAAACACCTTGGAATCCCTTTCTTTTCTCAAATTCATTTTTTTGCCGGCAGTAGCGGTGTGACCCTCCACGATATTTTTGATGATTCCAATTCGAATGTGAACGAAAAAGTGCAACGAGCGATGCGGAAACTTACTTCGAACGATTTCTTCTCGGTCAACGAGCAGCTCGAGATATTTTCCATTGGCGGTAAAGTGGGTCAGAAAGCCTATGTTTCCGGAGGTATTTACCAGGAATTTGATGTTTTTGCCTATTTTCCGAAAGACCCCGCAGTGCTGGCTTTTGAAGGAAACGCTGATTATATTGGTGATAATTTCCATTTTTCAGATGTAAGCTTTACCGGGGAGGTGTTAACAGTGTACCACGCCGGACTGAATTATAACGTGGACGGAAAACTCACCGTGGGAGGAAGGCTGAAGCTTTATTCAGGAATTTTTAATGCGGAAAGTACCAATAACACCGGCACCTTTCGCACCGATGTGACTGAAAACGGTCCTAATTTCTACCAGCATTCTATTGATAACGTGAATGTGACCGTCAACACTTCGGGTTATGCTTCTCTGAAGAACGAGGAAAATATGACGGTGGATAAGGCCATTCGCGAATTACTAAGCCGCTCATTTTTCGGGCAGAATGTGGGAGTGGGGGTGGACCTTGGTTTCAGTTACCGGGTTTCCGAACAACTGGCAATTAGCGGTTCTGTACAGGATTTCGGACTCATGTTTCATCAGAAGGATACTGAAAATTCGATTTATTACGGTTCGTATCAAACCAGTGGCCTGGAACCCCTGTTTCCGGAGCTGAACGATAACCAGCGAACGATCCCGTACTGGGAAATTTTTGAAGAGGAACTCGATGCCAACCTGATCGATGAAACCACGCACAACGAATACAATACCTGGAGACCCATGAAATTCAATGCCGGTTTTCAATTTGGAACCGGAAAGTCTATTTTGCCCTGTGATTACCTGATTAGTAAAAAACCGCGTTTTATGAATCTCTTTGGCCTGCTGGCTTCCGGTGTGGTGCGCCCTAAAGGCCCCACGTATGGCGTCACTGCCTACTGGGATCGAAAAGTGAACGACAACCTACGATTTCGGGCGGCCTATGGTGTTGATGAATTCACGATGACCAAATTAGGTCTCATGGTGACCAACCGATTTAAGAATTTTAATGTGTACCTTGCGGTAAACGATATTTTGGGTTATACCAACCTGGCCAAAGCGAACTCGGCATCGCTGCAATTGGGGATGCAATTTGTCTTTAAGAATTTTGAATTATGAAAAAACTTGTTGCTTTAGTACTGCTTTTTGGAGGAATGATCTCCCTTCACGCGCAAAATGTGAATGCATATAAATATGTAGTCGTTCCTGAGACTTATGATTTTACCGGGGAAATAGATGAATACCAGTTGAATTCCCTAACCAAATTCCTGCTGGAGCAGGAAGGTTTCGAAACAGTCATGCGAAAAGGGCAAAAACCAGCTGACCTGAGAGATAATCCCTGTAAAGGCCTCAATGTGGCAGTAGATAATAATTCCGGTATTTTTTCGACTAAACTCACCATTCGTTTGGAAGACTGCTACGGAAAAACGGTTTTCACCAGTGCGGAAGGAAAAAGCCGCGAGAAAGACTACAAAGCGGCCTATCATGAAGCGCTTCGCGACGCTTTCGAATCGGTTAAAGAATTGAATTATGAGTATGCTGAAGGCAAGGTGGCAGAAAATGATCGAAGAACAAGGCAATTTCCGAAGGAGAAAATTGAAGAATCTGATGCGGTAATGGCTAAAAAAGCCGAAGAAGTTTCTGAAAAAGAAGAGCTGGAAGAAGTGGCTGAAACCATGCAAGAGCCAATGGAAGATCCGGAAGACGTTGCGGAAGCCGAAATGCCGGAAGATGTTGAAGAGGAAGAAGTGGCTGTCATTGAGGAAAAGCTTTCCGAGGAGCCGACAGCGGAACCGTCAGAAAAATCGTATTCCTATAACGGTCAGAAGTATAAAATTTCTGAAAATGAGCAGGGATTTGGATTATATCCAGCTGGAGGGCAGGAGCCTATTGCCATGCTTATCAAAAGTGGGAACGGCAGTTATATTTACAATTCATTGACGAACCAAGGAATTGCCTATTTTGATAATGATGGCAACCTGGTCGTGGAATTCTTCAATAAAGCCGAAAATAAGAAGGTACAGGCGGTATACGAACTTCAGAATTAATAATCATACTTCTTTTGCCAACGCTTTTTAAGGAATTCGCGCTGAGCATTTTCCCGTGAATTGTTGCCTGGATCGTATAGTTTTGTGCCCTTGATCTCATCGGGCAAAAATTCAGCGGCGACGAAATTGTTCTCATAGCTGTGTGCGTACTGGTAATCCTTTCCGTAGCCAATATCTTTCATCAGCTTGGTTGGCGCATTCCGTATGGCCAATGGCACCGGTAGATTCCCGGTTTTTTTTACAAGACTCTGCGCGTGATTGATCGCCTGGTAAGAAGCATTGCTCTTTGGGGAAGTTGCGAGGTAGGTGACGCACTGGCTTAAAATGATCCGAGCTTCCGGGTAACCGATAGTATTGACGGCCTGGAAGGTATTGTTGGCAATGACCAGGGCCGTAGGATTGGCATTTCCAATATCTTCACTCGCAAGAATAAGCAGGCGCCTGGCGATGAACTTGACATCTTCACCACCTTCGATCATCCTGGCCAGCCAGTAAACGGCTGCATTGGGATCACTGCCCCTAATGGATTTGATGAACGCGGAAATGATGTCGTAATGCTGTTCGCCGTTCTTGTCATACAGCACAGTGTTCTGCTGGACTTTTTGCAAAACCATGTCATTGGTGACTTTTACCGGTTTTTCTTCGGAAGTCACGATCAATTCGAACATGTTCAGCAGTTTCCTTGCGTCGCCACCGCTGAGCCGCAGAAGCGCTTCCGTTTCCTGCAATGTGACATCCTTGCCGGCGATCTGTTCGTCTTCTTTCATGGCGCGTTCCAGCAAAGCGATCAGATCGTCTTTCGAAAAGGGTTTGAGGATGTAGGCCTGGCAACGTGAAAGCAGTGCAGAAATAACCTCAAAACTGGGATTTTCGGTTGTAGCTCCAATAAGAGTGACCCAGCCTTTCTCCACGGCTCCAAGCAGGCTGTCCTGCTGGGATTTACTAAAGCGATGAATCTCATCTATAAACAGGATGGGGCTGCGGGTGGTAAAGAGCCCGTCACTTTTTTTGGCTTTTTCAATAACTTCGCGAACGTCTTTCACGCCGCTGCTTATAGCGCTCAGGGTAAAAAACGGTCTTTCCGATTCATTGGCGATAATATTTGCCAGGGTGGTTTTGCCTACTCCCGGGGGGCCCCAGAAAATCATGGAAGGAATGATGCCCTGCTGAATTTGTTTCCGAAGTGCTCCTTTTTCTCCCAGCAAATGGTGCTGACTTAAATATTGGTCAAGTGATTTTGGTCTCAGTCTTTCTGCCAACGGCTCGTTCATTCTGCAATTTTTTATGACACTTTTACATCCACTTCAGTTTGGATGCTTTTTTGTAATATTAATTAAAATTGAATAAAATTTGAAGGCTTCTTCCTCTTTTGTTTTTACTACTGGAACGATCGGTTATCCGCTGCTTTTCGTGTTGCTGATCTGGATCGTCTTCTGGGTAGAGGTTCGTTTTCATGTAAGCCTGAATTCCTTTGGTGTTATGCCTCGGGAGTGGGTGGGTTTGCGAGGTATTTTGTTCTCGCCTTTTATTCATGGAGATATCAAGCATCTTTTCAATAATACCATTCCGTTATTCATCCTGTCACTGGCCCTTTTTTATTTTTACAGGCCCGTAAGCTGGAAAGTGTTGCTCATCGGGATGCTTTCTACCGGGTTACTCACCTGGTTAATAGGGCGGCCTGCCAATCATATCGGTGCTAGCGGTATCATTTACCTGCTTGCTGCATTTCTTTTCTTTAAAGGAATTTTTTCCAAACATTACAGGTTGGTAGCCCTCTCGATGATCGTGGTGTTTGTGTATGGAGGCCTGGTTTGGTATGTCACACCTATTGATCCAGAAATTTCCTGGGAAGGACATCTCTCGGGTTTGATCAGTGGTTTAGCTCTGGCATTTATCTTCAGGAAAGATGTGGCAAAACCTCCCAAATTTGAATGGGAAAAGCCCGATTATGAGGAAGAGAATGACCCTTTTATGAGGCACTTTGATGAAAATGGTAATTTTATTGAAAACCTGCCGGAAGAAACAGAAGACCCGGAATACCATTATATCTATAAGCCTGATGATAAAAACTGATCAGATCCTTTGTCTCACTGCTTCATAAAGTATGGCTCCGCAGGCAACTGAAACGTTCAGTGATGCAATTTCTCCTAACATGGGTAAACTGGCTTTTTGGTTGGCTGATTTCAGAATGGAATTAGACACGCCTTTAGCTTCATTTCCCATCACGATCGCGGTTGGCTTTTTCAGGTCGATATCGTAAATCGACTGGTCGGTTTTTTCCGTGGCGGCTACGACCTGAATATCATAAGTCTGTAAATGGAACAAGGCGTCTTTTATGTGGTTGACACGTGCAATAGGAACGCGGAAGACCGCGCCTGCTGAAGTTTTGATGGTATCTGCGTTTACCGGTGCGGCGCCGGTTGTAGGAATGATGATTCCGGAGACACCACAACATTCTGCGGTACGAATGATCGCACCAAAATTCCGTACGTCGGTTAGCCCGTCTAAAAGAAGGTATAGCGGGTTTCCTTCTTTATTTCGTTCTACCAATTCTTCGAGGCTTATATACTGAATAGGGGAAATATTGGCTATCACGCCCTGGTGATTGCCTTTGGATAATTTGTTCAGTTTTTCAACGGGAACATAAGAGATGTTGAAATCGCCCGATTTAAGGTGGCGATTGAGTTCCTGAAATAAGTTGCCAGAAAGACCTTTTTGAATAAAGATCTTTTCAATGGTTTCTCCGCTTTCGATCGCTTCAATAACCGCTCTGATGCCAAATATCCTTGTTGTATTTTCCATGGCCCAAAGGTACTCATATTCCAGAAGTACGGAAATAAAAAAACCACCCCGAAGGGTGGTTTAAAAATTTATGTTATCGGGGATTAGTTAACGTCCCAGAAAATTTTAGTGTAAAGATCATCAGATCCACCGATATTCTGTACGGCCGCCTCGTAGTTAGCTCTGTTTAGAGCAACTTCGTCTACCGGGTAGAATACTCTGGTTGGAACTGGAAGATCGGTAAGCGCAGAATTTACTAGGAAATCTGGCTCATCAAGTCTTCTGTACTCAGTCCATCCTTCGAATCCTCTGTTGTAAAGAGCGATCCATTTTTGAGTTCCGATTAATTCTTTCCAGTTAGCTGAATCGTAAGCTACTCCTGGTTGAGCAAGATATGCATCAGCCTCTTCCTGAGTTCCGTTGTAGAACATGATGTTGGCAGCTACAGCAGCTTCGTAGTGTTCCTGAGCATCTCCTGAGATAAATCCTCTTTCAACAGCTTCAGCTAAGAAAAACTCAACTTCGAAGTACTGAAGGATTGCTCCAGGATAAGTAGGATCAAATACAATGTAATCAGCAGGATGAGAGAAGTTAGCGTAAGAGTTGTTTGCCCCAATAGGACCTCCAACGTACTCTCCATCACCTGTCATTGTAAAGAAATCATCGATACGAGGATCATCTACAGATAATAGGTAATCTACTGAAGTTTTACCAGCTACGTAATCTCCAAAACGTCCTGAAAGTTCAAAAGTTGAGAAGATTGGGTTGGTATTTGGTGAAGCTCCTTCGTAATAGATAATAGCACTGTCATCTGAAGATTCCATCACACCAGCATCGTAAGCTGAACTTACTGTGCTAGAAGCAAGGCTTTCATCATAATCAGCAATTCTCATACCTAAACGCAATTGAAGAGAAGCAGCGAATTTAGCCCACTTTGAAGTGTCTCCACCGTAATAAATATCAGCAGCTCCCCAAGAAGCACCTCCGTTAGAAAGCGTGGCAACATCAGCACTTACACGGCTGATAAGGTCCTGGTAAATTGTAAATGCATCATCATAAGCAGGAGTGATATTGTCTACCACGTTCAATGCTTCAGAGTAAGGTACATCACCGTTAAGGTCTACTAGTGTTTGCATAGAGTACACCTCAATCACATCGATGATAGCTAATTGGTTTGCCTTTACTGCTTCAGAAGTGAAGTTATCAGCAGCGATAGCTTCTCTAGAAGATGCAAGGTCATTAAGGATCGTGTTATATACTCTTGCCCAGAAACCTGCAGATGGGTCACGACCAATGATGTCATAGTTCGCTTCATCGTTATAAGTGGTTTCTGTCCAGTGCTGAGTCCAAAGTTTCATTAGGTTTCGTCCTACAGAAATCTCTGTCATCAGATCTCCAAGAGCTTTTTCAGCATTTGTGAAAGTCACATCTGGTGTCACTTCCTCCGCCTCTTTTGGATTCTTGTTATAATCGGTAATGTCATCAGTACAACTAACCACTGACAGGCCGATCATAAGACTTAAAATTAGTAACTTTTTCATTATAGTTTATGTTTTTTAGAATTGTAATTGAACGCTAAGTCCGTACTCTCTAACAGATGGATAAGCACCAATCTGGAATCCTTGTACGTTACCGGCACCGAATGAATCTTCTGGATCAGCGTATGGAAGATCCTTGTCGATAATCCAAAGGTTTCTACCAGTTGCGGTGAACTTCACTCCAGTGAAAGGAAGAGTTTCAACAACTTCTGATGGAAGGCTGTAAGATAGGGTAGCTTCTCTTAGTTTTACGTAAGAAGCGTCGTATACGAACTGAGCATCAGGAGCGTTACCATAACGTCCAAGTGGGTTAGCGTAAGTAGCCATATCAGCTCTAACAGTATTTGTTGAACCATCTGCCTGTACACCATCAAGAATGATACCACCACTATCAGGTCCGTCAGTTACTGGATCCCTTTTTGGGTTTCCTAGGTCGTTAAGACCAGCTGTTTCTGGATAAAGTCCTGTAGCCATACCGAAGTAAAGGTCACCAGTAAAGATGCTACCACCTTCCTGTACGTCGATAAGGAAACTAAGATTCCAGTTTTTATAGCTGAACATGTTCTGAATACCAGCTTTGAAATCTGGGTTGATGTCACCAATGATTTCCTGTCTTGAAGTAGTCTTAGCATAAAGACCGTCTTCTCTTACCAATCTTTGACCATCTACATACTGGTAGTCTGTACCTTTGATAACACCGTAAGGCTCTCCTAGAGCAGCGTTCAATGTTACTCCAAAGAATGAGTTAACAAGAAGGTTTTCTGTATCACCAAACAACTTAGTTACTTTACTTTCGTAAGTAGAGTAGTTAGCGTTGATCTTCCATTCGAAATCTTCTGTTTTAATTGGAGAACCGAAAACATTCAATTCAAGACCTTTGTTTTCAACAACACCAGAGTTTACAACTTTAGTGTTGAAACCTGTTGCGTAAGATACCTGTACCGGAGTGATCAGGTTATCAGTCTCTTTCTTGTAAACCGAAGCGTCAAATCCGAAACGACCACTGAACCATGAAGTTTCAAGACCAATTTCCAATTCTTTTGTGCGCTCTTCAGTTAAGTTAGGGTTGTTAGCCTGAGAAGGGTTAGAGTATAAAGGCACTCCGTTAAAACCTGCTCCTGCTTCGAAAGTATTTTGTAGCTGGTATGCTTCTGCTCCGTTACCAACTTCACCATAACCAGCTCTCAATTTACCGTAAGTTAGCGCATTGCTATCGAACAGGTTAGAGAAGATAATACTGGTAGAGATTGCTGGATAATTGAAAGCGTTTTGCCCATCAGCCAAAGTAGAGAATGTATCTCTTCTCAACGATCCTTCCAGGAAGAATGTATTGTCATAATCGATACTTGCAGTTCCGAAGAGACCCAGAACACGAATATCCTGTTCTGATTCACCAGGGAAGTTGATTGGGTTAGCAGAGTTGCTCAAAGTGTACAGACCTTCGAAAACCAAACCTCCGTTAGTTGATGCAGCGATGGAATTTAAAGTAGTTTGTCTGTAATTAGTACCAAGAGTAGCATTCAAACCGAAATCACCGAAGTCTTGATCGAAATTCAAGAATAAATCGTAGTTGAATTCAGCGAAGTTGATATTTCTTCTTGTATAGTTAGCGATATCAACACTACCTACGTTGTTTCTTTCCTCGCGAATAGTACTGTAGCTGTCTACAGATACACGTCCTTGAACATCAAACCAGTCTGTGAATTCGTAACCAAGAGTGGTGTAACCGAACAACCTGTTTCTTTCATCGTTGTTATAGTTCTCATAACGAGTGAAATATGGGTTATCCCAGTAGATTGGATCTAAGTTATCCGGACCGTAAGGGTTCCATGTGATGTTTCTTCCAGTTGAGAAGTAAGCATCTCTCTGAGCAGCAAGGTCAGTATTAACTGCCCACCACTGGCGGAAGTTTGTCATTAAGTTTTCAGCATCATAACCAGTTCCGTAACGACCAAGACCATTTGTTTTCGTGTAAATAGCTTTGGCGCTCGCAGTCAACTTATCTGTGATATTCAAAGTACCAGAAAAATCAAGAGTGTTCCTGTTGATTTCAGAATTTGGCATAATACCAGTCTGGTTCAATCTTGTGTAACTAATTCTAGTGCTTCCTTGCTCCCCTCCAGTTGTAACAGATACGTTTTCGATATCTGTATAAGAAGTCTGGAAAATGTAAGAAGGATCGTTTGCTCCAGCCACATAAGGCATTGCCTGTTGGTAAGTATCTAAAGCAGGATACAATGATTCCCATCCGTATACCAATAGGTTTGGATCAAAGGCGCTACCGTAAGATGCATCTTCAGTTGTAGGAACTACAAGATCTGCATCGCCGTCGCCATTGATATCTCCTGAAAGGAAACCTGCACCAGGACCAGATCCATAGTAAGGACCGTATCCTTGCCCATATTCTTTCTGATATTTAGCGAAAGTGTCTGGGTCATATTTTCCAACAGTTACAGAAGTATTAACGGTTACGCCAATACCTTTAGATTTTGAACCTTTTTTAGTGGTGATGATTACCGCACCGTTAGCCGCACGAGAACCATAAAGAGCAGTCGCAGCAGCACCTTTCAGTACGTTTACGCTAGCGATGTCATCAGGGTTGATGTCAGAAGCAGCGTTACCGTAGTCATACCCATTTCCACCTGTAGACTGAGAACCAGTGTTAAAAGTGGAGTTGTTTACCGGCACCCCATCAATTACGAAAAGCGCCTGGTTGTTTCCTGAAATAGAAGAATAACCACGAATAATTACGTTGGTAGAACCACCAATAGACGAACTCTTTTTAATGTCAAGACCAGAAATCTTACCAGAAAGAGAGTTTACGAAGTTTCCTTCTTTTGCCGTGTTAACCTGGTCACCAGCAACTTCCTGAGTTGCATAACCAAGAGATTTCTTTTCTCTTGAGATACCAAGGGCGGTTACAACAACTTCATCTAATTGTGCTGAATCTGACTGCATGGTCACATCCAAAGTTGTTGAACTTCCAACGGTAACTTCTGTGGTCTCAAGACCAACAAAAGAAAATACCAATACATCACCCTGGCTGGCTTCGATAGAATAGTTTCCATCAAAGTCAGTTTGAGTACCAGTAGTGGTTCCCTTAATTAAAACGTTTACTGCAGGTAGTGGGAGTCCGTCAGAATCCGTCACCGTACCAGTAATCGTTTGTTCTTGTGCAAATGTTAGCTGCACAACAAACGCCAGTAATAGCGTTAAAATACTACTAAACTTTGTTTTCATTTTAAAATTTGTTTGAATTAGCCGTCGCCAAAAGTGGTAATAAATGGTTAATAAAACAAGTTTTTATTTTTAAAAAATAGGGTGTAGTATAAATTTTTTGTTAAAAAACAGTTTTTTCATTGATAAATTCTCAATTCGCGAATTCAGGCCTCAATTAAATGATGATTTTTGAAAGCTGAATGGAAATTAGAATTTGCCTCCAGGTAGCGTGATAATTGGGAGGGCTATATAATAAGGTATAGTGTTTTGTAGGATTCATTGCTAAGCTTGTTGGCTAAAGTGATGAAAAATAATAATCTAGGTATTTGATTATTATGGATTTATTTCTACCTTTGCAGACCCTTAAAAAGAGGGGAGTAAATTTTATTAATAATTAGTGTATAGGAAATTATGCCAACAATTTCACAATTAGTACGAAAAGGAAGAGCCAAAATTACCAAGAAGAGTAAATCGGCTGCTTTGGATTCGTGCCCTCAAAGGAGAGGGGTTTGTACACGTGTGTACACTACCACTCCTAAGAAGCCAAACTCTGCGATGCGTAAAGTTGCAAGGGTGAGGTTGACTAACGGTAAAGAGGTGAATGCCTACATTCCGGGAGAGGGTCACAATCTTCAAGAGCATTCGATAGTATTGGTTAGAGGTGGAAGGGTGAAGGATTTGCCTGGTGTTAGATACCACATCGTTCGTGGTGCGCTAGATACTGCCGGAGTAGAAGGTAGAACTCAGCGTAGATCTAAATACGGAGCAAAGCGCCCTAAGAAGTAATTAAAAACTTTTAATGTAAAGAAATGAGAAAAAGACAGGCAAAGAAAAGACCTCTTTTACCAGATCCTAAGTTTAACGATCAGCTTGTTACACGTTTTGTGAACATGATGATGTGGGATGGTAAAAAATCGGTTGCCTTTAGAATTTTCTACGATGCGATTGATATCGTAGAATCAAAAAAACAAGACGAAGAGAAGTCAGGTTTGGAGATCTGGAAAGATGCTCTTTCAAATGTGATGCCTCACGTAGAAGTGAGATCTAGACGTGTTGGGGGTGCTACATTCCAAATCCCAATGCAAATTCGTCCAGATCGTAAAGTGTCAACAGCAATGAAGTGGTTAATTAGTTTTGCTCGTAAGAGAAACGAAAAATCTATGGCTGCTAAATTAGCTGCTGAAGTTCTTGCTGCTGCCAAAGAAGAAGGTGCTGCGGTTAAGAAAAGAGTTGATACTCACAAGATGGCTGAAGCTAACAAAGCATTCTCTCACTTTAGATTCTAAAAAAACAACATGGCACAAAGAGATTTAAAATTTACTAGAAATATAGGTATCGCGGCTCATATTGATGCGGGTAAAACCACAACAACTGAGCGTATCCTTTATTATACAGGTATCAGTCACAAGATTGGTGAGGTGCACGATGGTGCGGCTACTATGGACTGGATGGAGCAGGAGCAGGAACGTGGTATTACCATTACTTCTGCTGCAACTCATTGTACCTGGCCTTACAGAGATCAAGAATATACTGTAAATATTATTGATACTCCTGGTCACGTTGATTTTACTGTGGAAGTAGAGCGTTCATTGCGTGTACTTGATGGAGTGGTTGCCTTATTTTCGGCAGTAGACGGGGTGGAGCCTCAGTCTGAAACTGTTTGGAGGCAGGCAGATAAATATCGTGTTCCACGTCTAGGTTTTGTGAACAAGATGGACCGTCAGGGTGCTGATTTCTTCAATGTTTGCCGTCAGGTTAAAGAAATGTTGGGAGGAAATCCAGTGCCGCTTCAGGTTCCAATTGGTGACGAAGCTGATTTTAAAGGTGTGGTTGATCTTATTTCTAAGAAAGCGATCATCTGGAATGATGAAGACATGGGTATGACCTATGATACTATCGATATTCCGGAAGAACTAAAAGCTGATGTAGATAAGTATCGTACTGAGCTTGTAGAAGCGGTTGCTGAATATGACGAGGCTTTGATGGAAAAATTCTTCGAAGACGAAGATTCTATCACTGAAGATGAGATCATTGCTGCCCTTCGTGCTGCTACTATCGATATGTCTATTATCCCAATGATGTGTGGTTCGGCATTTAAAAATAAAGGAGTTCAGGCAATGCTTGACGCAGTAATGCGTTACCTTCCTTCTCCTGTAGATGTTGAAGCTATTCAGGGAACAAATCCTGATACTGGTGAAGAAGAAAGCCGTAAGCCGAATGTGGATTCTCCATTTTCTGCGCTTGCGTTTAAGATTGCTACCGATCCTTTCGTTGGTCGTTTGGCATTCTTCCGTGCGTACTCAGGTACTCTAGACGCTGGTTCTTATGTATTGAATGTACGTTCGGGTAAGAAAGAGCGTATTTCTAGAATTTACCAGATGCACTCTAACAAACAAGAGCCTATCGATAAGATTGAGGCTGGAGATATTGGTGCAGCTGTTGGATTTAAAGATATTAAGACCGGTGATACGCTTACTGATCTTAACCACCCAATCGTTCTTGAGTCTATGACCTTCCCTGCGCCGGTAATCGGTATCGCTGTGGAGCCTAAGACTAAGGCTGATGTGGAGAAGATGGGTATGGCTCTTGGTAAGTTAGCTGAAGAGGATCCTACTTTTACTGTTAAGACTGATGAAGCTTCAGGTCAAACAATTATCTCTGGTATGGGTGAGCTTCACCTGGAGATCATTATCGACCGTATGAAACGTGAATTCAAGGTCGAAGTAAATGTTGGTGAGCCTCAGGTAGAGTACAAAGAAGCAATCACTAAGAATGCTGATCACAGAGAGGTTTACAAGAAACAGTCTGGTGGTCGTGGTAAGTTTGCCGATATTATTTTCGAAATGGGACCTGTAGATGCTGATTTTGAAGGAGAGGGTCTTCAGTTCGTAGACGAAATTAAAGGTGGACGTATCCCTAAAGAATTTGTTCCTTCTGTACAGAAAGGATTCCAGGAGGCTATGAAAAATGGTCCTCTTGCAGGATTTACAATGGACTCTTTAAAAGTTGTCCTTAAAGATGGATCTTTCCACCCTGTGGATTCCGATCAATTATCTTTCGAATTGGCTGCGAAGATGGGTTACAAAGCATCTGCCAAGAAAGCTGGTGCCGTAATTCTTGAGCCAATCATGAAAGTAGAAGTTGTTACTCCGGAAGAAAACATGGGAGATATTGTAGGTGACCTTAACAGAAGAAGAGGTCAGGTTAACAATATGAGTGACAGATCTGGTGCGAAGGTAATCAAAGCTGAAGTGCCACTTTCAGAAATGTTCGGTTATGTAACTACATTAAGAACACTTTCTTCAGGTCGTGCAACTTCAACTATGGAATTCTCTCACTACGCTGAAACTCCTTCAAATATTTCTGAAGAAGTTATCAAAGCGGCTAAAGGAGGAGTTAACGAATAATCTTAGGAAAATGAGTCAAAAAATTAGAATAAAACTGAAATCCTACGATCACAACCTGGTAGACAAGTCTGCTGAAAAGATCGTGAAAACCGTAAAAACTACGGGAGCTGTTGTTACCGGTCCTATTCCGTTGCCAACAAACAAGAAGATCTTTACTGTACTTCGTTCACCTCACGTGAACAAGAAATCAAGAGAGCAGTTTGAGCTTAGTTCTTACAAAAGACTTCTTGATATCTACAGTTCTTCTTCAAAAACGATCGATGCGTTGATGAAGCTGGAATTGCCAAGTGGTGTGGAAGTAGAGATTAAAGTGTGATAAAACAATATCCGGAAGCTTCGGCTTCCGGTTAACATGTCCGGCGCTTCGAGCAAAGGAAAAACGGTGAAAGATACAATTCAAGGCTGAAATGTATTTTTCGGCCTTAATTTTTGAGAATAAATAAAAACAATTAATAATTAATTAAGTATGTCTGGGTTAATAGGAAAAAAGATCGGCATGACTAGCATTTTCGACGAGAATGGGAAAAACATCCCTTGTACCGTGATCGAAGCTGGGCCATGCGTGGTTACCCAAGTCAGAACCAATGAGGTTGACGGGTACGAAGCACTTCAACTTGGTTTCGATGACGTAAAGACTGCAAATAAAGCTGCCGCTGGGCACGCCAAAAAAGCAGGAACCGTTGCAAAACGTAAGGTCGTTGAATTCCAGGGATTTGATGGTGATTTTAAACTAGGTGATGCGATCACCGTAGAACAGTTTAAAGAAGGTGAATTTGTTGACATTAGTGGCGTTTCCAAAGGAAAAGGCTTCCAGGGTGTTGTAAAAAGACACGGTTTTGGAGGTGTTGGACAGGCTACCCACGGGCAACATAACCGTTTAAGAGCTCCTGGTTCTATTGGTGCAGCTTCTTATCCTGCGAGAGTATTCAAAGGAATGAAGATGGCCGGAAGAATGGGTGGCGAAAATGTAAAAGTTGAAAACCTTAGAGTTTTAAAAATTGTGGCAGACAAGAATCTTCTTGTAGTAAAAGGATGTGTTCCTGGTCACAAAAACTCTTACGTAATCATCAGTAAGTAATGGAAATAGCAGTTTTAGATATTAAAGGAAAAGAAACAGGCAGAAAAGCAAAGCTTTCTGATGCTGTTTTCGCTATAGAGCCAAACGAACATGCAGTATACCTTGATGTAAAGCAATACCTTGCAAATCAGCGTCAGGGAACTCATAAGGCTAAAGAAAGAGCTGAAATTGCGGGATCTACTCGTAAGATCAAGAAGCAGAAAGGTACTGGTACCGCTCGTGCAGGTAGCATTAAGTCTCCTGTGTTTAGAGGTGGTGGACGTATTTTTGGTCCTAGACCAAAGGATTACAGCTTCAAACTGAACAAGAACCTGAAGCGTCTTGCCAGAAAATCAGCGCTTTCTATGAAAGCAAACGATAAGTCAATTATCGTAGTAGAGGATTTTTCATTCGATACACCAAAGACCAAGAATTTTATCGAAGTTCTTCAGTCTCTGGGGATTGAGTCTAAAAAATCATTGATTGTGTTGGGTGACTCAAATAAAAACGTATATTTGTCGTCGCGCAATTTGAAGACCTCTGAAGTCGTAAATAGCTCAGAATTAAGTACTTACAAAATTCTTAATGCTAACAACATCGTCTTTCTTGAAGGTTCTTTAGAAGGAATTGAGTCGAAATTAAGTTAATAAACGTTATGAGCATCTTAATTAAACCTGTTATTACAGAAAAAGCAACTGCAGATAGCGAAATGAATAATCGTTTCACATTTGTGGTTAGTAACAAGGCGAATAAGATTCAGATCAAAGAAGCGATCGAATCGGCTTATGGCGTTTCTGTTACTAAAGTTCGAACTATTAATGTCCGCCCGGATCGCAAGACCAGATATACAAAATCTGGTATGATCACTGGTAAAACTAGTGCTTTCAAAAAAGCAGTAGTACAGGTGGCGGAAGGTGAAACTATTGATTTATACAGTAATCTTTAAGACTAGAAAATGTCAGTAAGAAAGTTAAAACCAATTACACCTGGTCAGCGTTTTAGAGTAGTTAATGGGTATGACGCCATTACTACTGATAAGCCGGAAAAAAGCCTTTTGGCTCCGATCAAAAAATCAGGTGGTAGAAACAGTCAGGGTAAAATGACCATGCGCTACAAAGGTGGTGGTCACAAAAGACGTTACCGAGTTATCGATTTCAAACGTGACAAGCAGGGGATTCCTGCAACTGTTGCAACTATCGAATACGATCCAAATAGAACGGCCTTTATCGCTTTATTGAACTATCAGGATGGCGAAAAGAGGTATATCATTGCTCAGAATGGGCTTCAGGTAGGTCAAAACATCGTTTCTGGAAGCGAAGCTGTTGCTCCGGAAATTGGAAACGCCATGCCTTTAGCGAACATTCCACTGGGTACCATCATTTCTTGTATCGAGCTTAGAGCTGGTCAGGGAGCTGTTATGGCTCGTAGTGCCGGAGCTTTTGCTCAACTTCTTGCGAGAGAAGGGAAGTATGCTACGATCAAATTGCCTTCAGGAGAGATCAGAAGAATTCTGTCTACTTGTATGGCGACTATCGGGGCAGTTTCTAACAGTGACCATCAGCTATTGATCTCTGGTAAAGCCGGTAGAAAACGCTGGTTAGGTATCAGACCAAGAACAAGACCTGTAGCGATGAACCCAATCGATCACCCAATGGGTGGTGGTGAAGGTAGAGCTTCAGGAGGTCATCCAAGATCTAGAAAAGGTCTTCCTGCAAAAGGATTCAAGACCCGTTCTAAGACTAAGGCGAGTAACAAGTATATTGTAGAACGCAGAAAGACTAGAAAGAAATAATAAGATATGGCACGTTCATTAAAAAAAGGACCTTTCGTTCACTATAAACTGGAGCAAAAAGTTGCCCAGAATGTTGAGTCTGGAAAGAAAGCCGTGATCAAAACCTGGTCTCGTGCTTCTATGATTACTCCAGATTTCGTTGGACAAACCATCGCTGTGCATAACGGGAAGCAATTTGTACCTGTTTATGTAACTGAAAACATGGTGGGTCATAAATTAGGAGAATTTTCGCCAACACGTTCTTTTAGAGGGCATGCTGGTGCGAAAAATAAAGGTAAAAAATAATTGAAGCTATGGGAGTTCGTAAAAGAGAAAGAGCAGAGCAAATAAAAGAAGCCAAGCAACAGGTAGCTTTTGCTAAGTTGAATAACTGCCCTACTTCGCCAAGAAAGATGCGCCTAGTTGCGGATCTGGTAAGAGGAGAGAAAGTAGAAAAAGCGCTTCATATTTTGAAATTCAGCAAAAAAGAGGCATCAAACCGTTTAGAGAAGCTTTTGCTTTCAGCTATTGCCAACTGGCAGGCTAAGAACGAAGATGCTAGTATCGAAGATGCTGAATTGTTCGTGAAGGAGATTCGTGTGGATGGAGGAAGCATGTTGAAAAGACTTCGTCCAGCGCCACAGGGTCGTGCACACAGAATTAGAAAGAGATCCAATCACGTAACATTGGTGCTTGGAGCAAACAATAATACACAAAGCTAAGAGAGAGTATGGGACAAAAGACAAATCCAATCGGAAATCGCCTTGGTATCATCAGAGGATGGGAATCCAACTGGTACGGAGGAAACGACTACGGCGATAAATTAGCCGAAGACGATAAGATTAGAAAGTATATCCATGCACGTCTTTCTAAAGCTAGTGTTTCTCGTGTAATCATTGAGCGCACGCTGAAGCTTGTAACCGTTACTATCACCACTGCCAGACCTGGTATCATTATCGGTAAAGGTGGACAGGAGGTAGACAAGCTAAAAGAAGAGCTTAAAAAGATTACCGACAAGGAAGTTCAAATAAACATCTTTGAGATTAAAAGGCCAGAACTTGATGCTCACCTCGTAGCAGCAAGTGTTGCAAGACAGATAGAGAACCGTATCTCTTACCGTCGTGCGATCAAGATGGCTATTGCGGCTGCTATGAGAATGAACGCCGAAGGAATCAAAATTGAGATCTCCGGTCGTCTTAACGGTGCTGAAATGGCACGTTCAGAATCATACAAAGATGGTAGAATCCCTTTGTCAACTTTTAGGGCTGATATTGATTATGCTTTAGTGGAAGCTCATACTACTTATGGTAGACTGGGTGTTAAAGTATGGATCATGAAAGGTGAGGTATACGGAAAAAGAGAGCTTTCGCCTCTTGTTGGCCTTGCTAAGAACCAAGGAAAAAAATCCGGTGCCGGACGAGGTGGAAACAAATCACGTCGTAGAAAGTAATTTTTTAAAGTAAAAGGAAATGTTACAACCTAAAAGAACAAAATACCGTAAGCAACAAAAAGGCCGTATGAAGGGGCTTGCTCAAAGAGGGCATAGACTTTCAAATGGTACCTTTGGAATCAAATCTATGGATTCCAGCTTCGTGACCGCACGCCAGATCGAGGCAGCGCGTATTGCCGCTACTCGTTACATGAAGAGAGAAGGTTCTATCTGGATCAAAATTTTCCCAGATAAGCCTATTACAAAGAAACCTCTTGAAGTACGTATGGGTAAAGGTAAGGGTGCTGTAGAATACTGGGCAGCCGTGGTAAAACCAGGAAGAATCATGTTTGAAATTGGTGGTGTACCAATGGATATCGCTAAAGAGGCGCTTCGTCTTGCGGCACAGAAACTTCCTGTGAGAACTAAATTTGTTGTAGCTAGAGATTATCAAGAATAATTTTTTGAATTATGAAACAATCAGAAGTAAAAGAATTGTCTGTTGCAGAATTGCAAGAAGAGCTTGGTAAGTCTCGTAAAGCTTACGCAGATTTGAAGATGGCTCATGCTGTATCGCCTCTTGAAAATCCTATTCAGCTGCGCGCTGAAAGAAGAAAGGTTGCGAGACTGGCTACAGAGTTAACTAAAAGAGAACAACAATAATTGTTATTCTGCTGAAAGATGGAAAAAAGAAACTTAAGAAAAGAGCGTATTGGTGTTGTTACAAGTAACAAAATGCAGAAATCTATCGTGGTTTCTGAGGTGAAAAAAGTAAAACACCCTATGTATGGAAAATTCGTTTTAAAAACGAAAAAGTACGTAGCACACGACGAAAATAATGACTGCAACGAAGGGGATACTGTAAAGATCATGGAAACTAGACCTTTGAGTAAATCCAAGTGTTGGAGATTAGTAGAAATAATTGAAAGAGCGAAGTAATCATGGTACAACAAGAATCCAGACTAAAAGTAGCAGATAACACCGGGGCCAAAGAAGTTTTGGCGATCCGAGTGTTGGGAGGTACAAAAAAGCGATACGCTTCAGTTGGAGATAAGATCGTTGTGAGTGTGAAAGAAGCCACTCCAAACGGGAATATCAAAAAAGGAGCCGTGTCTACAGCTGTAGTTGTACGTACCACGAAAGAAGTACGCAGACCAGACGGATCTTACATCCGTTTTGATGATAACGCCTGTGTGCTTTTGAACCCTCAGGGAGAAATGCGCGGAACCCGTGTATTTGGTCCTGTAGCACGTGAACTTCGTGATAAGCAATTCATGAAAATTGTATCATTGGCACCTGAAGTGCTTTAATACATTAAGAAAATGACAAAGCTTAAAATCAAATCAGGAGATACTGTTCGTGTAATTGCCGGAGACCATAAAGGTCAGGAAGGTAAAGTACAGAAAGTACTTCGTGATAAAAATAAAGCCATCGTGGAAGGGGTTAACATGATCTCTAAACATGAAAAGCCGAGTGCTCAAAATCCACAAGGTGGTATTAAAGAGAAGGAAGCTCCTATCCATATTTCCAACCTAGCGCTTATCGATAATAACGGTAACACGACCAGAGTTGGTTTCAAAGAAGAGGATGGGAAGAAAGTGAGATTTTCTAAAAAATCTAATGAAGTAATTTAGTTATGGCATACTTACCAAGACTTAAACAGGAATACAACGAGCGTGTGAAGAATGCGCTTAGTGAGGAATTCAGCTACGCGAACGTAATGGAAATTCCAAAACTGGAGAAAATCGTCATCAGCCGTGGTGTTGGTGGTGCTGTAGCCGATAAGAAGCTTATCGATCATGCAGTTGATGAACTATCAGCTATCAGTGGTCAAAAAGCTGTTGCTACAATTTCCAAGAAAGACGTTGCGTCATTTAAGCTTCGTAAAGGAATGCCGATTGGTGCTAAAGTTACTTTACGTGGATATAGAATGTACGAATTCTTAGATAGATTGATTACTACCGCTTTACCGCGAGTAAGAGACTTTAACGGTATCAAATCTAATGGGTTTGATGGAAGAGGTAATTATAACCTTGGGGTAACCGAGCAGATTATCTTCCCTGAGATCGATATTGATGCAGTGAACCGAATTGCCGGTATGGATATCACTTTTGTGACTTCTGCCAATACCGATAAGGAAGCGAAAGCATTGTTAACCGAATTAGGATTACCTTTTAAAAAGAATTAATTATGGCTAAAGAATCAATGAAAGCCCGTGAGGTGAAGAGACAAAAACTGGTAAAAAAGTACGCTAAGAAACGTGAAGAGCTGAAAGAAGCTGGAGACTGGGAGGCGTTGCAGAAATTACCTAAAAACTCTTCTCCTGTTCGTTTGCACAACCGTTGTAAACTTACCGGAAGACCAAAGGGATACATGAGACAATTTGGAGTTTCCCGTGTAATGTTCAGGGAAATGGCTAATAAGGGATTAATTCCAGGGGTTAAGAAAGCTAGCTGGTAAGAATTATTTTTTAACTGGGAGAAGGTTCTAAATAGAGAAAACCACTTCCGAAATATTTTATAAATGAATACAGATCCTATTGCAGATTATCTAACAAGAATCAGGAACGCAAACGCGGCAAATCACCGTGTGGTGGAGATTCCTGCTTCCAATGTTAAGAAAGAGATCACCAAAATTTTATTCGATCAAGGATACATTCTTAGTTACAAGTTTGATGACGATACCGCTCAGGGAACCATCAAAATCGCTCTGAAGTATGATAAACTCACCAAAGAGCCGGTAATTAAGAAAATTCAAAGAATAAGTAAACCTGGTCTACGTAAGTATGCCGGCGCTAACGACATCCCAAGGATCCTGAACGGTCTTGGTGTGGCAATCGTTTCTACTTCTCATGGTGTAATGACCGGAAAGCAGGCGAAGGCTGAAAACGTTGGTGGAGAGGTATTGTGCTACGTATACTAAAAAGACGAAAAAGATGTCAAGAATAGGTAAAAGCCCAATTACAATTCCAGAAGGTGTAACGGTAGATTACAAAGACGGTGTTGTAACGGTAAAAGGAAAATTAGGAGAACTTCAGCAAACAATTACAGATATCGATGTAACCATTGAGGATAACACGATTTCTTTTGAGCGTTCTTCAGATAAAAGTGATCAGAAAGCAAAACACGGTCTTTACCGTGCTTTGGTGAACAATATGATTGAAGGTGTAACAAACGGCTTCACAAAAGAGCTGGAACTGGTTGGTGTTGGTTATCGTGCCAGCAACCAGGGAAACAAGCTTGACCTTGCCGTTGGTTATTCTCACAATATTGTAATAGATTTGGCTCCTGAAGTTAAAGTGGAGACTGTGACTGAGAAAGGTAAGAATCCTGTTGTGAAACTTACTTCTCATGACAAACAACTTGTAGGACAGGTTGCTGCTAAGATCCGTTCTTTCAGAAAGCCTGAGCCTTACAAAGGAAAAGGTATCAAGTTTGTTGGTGAACAACTAAGAAGAAAAGCAGGTAAATCAGCTTAATAAAAAGTAATTATGGCAGTTTCAAAACAAGATAGAAGAAATAAAATCAGAAGACGTATCCGTAAGGATATCGTTGGTACTGAGAGCCGTCCAAGATTATCTGTTTTCCGAAGCAATAAAGAGATTTATGCACAGATCATCGACGACGTAGAAGGAAAGACCCTAGCGTCAGCTTCTTCTAGAGATAAAGACATCGCTGCTGCAGCTTCTAGCAAGCAAGAGCAGGCGGCATTGGTTGGTAAGGCCATTGCTGAAAAAGCGAAGAAAGCCGGAATCGATACGATCTCTTTTGACAGAGGTGGGTATCTATATCACGGAAGAGTTAAATCATTAGCAGAAGGTGCTCGCGAAGGAGGACTAAAATTCTAAAAAGATATGTATCAAGATTATAAAAACGTAGAGCATGTAAAACCAGGAGGTCTTGAATTGAAAGACCGTTTGGTTGGAGTACAACGTGTTACGAAGGTTACTAAAGGTGGTAGAGCATTCGGTTTTTCTGCTATTGTAGTAGTAGGAGATGAAAATGGTGTTGTTGGCCAGGGACTTGGAAAGTCTAAAGAGGTTGCTGATGCTATTTCCAAAGCCGTGGAAGATGCCAAGAAAAACCTTGTTAGAATTCCTCTTCACAAAGGAACTTTGCCTCACGAGCAAAAAGGTAAATACGGTGGAGCCAGAGTGTTATTGATGCCGGCTGCTACTGGTACCGGGATCATTGCCGGTGGAGCTATTCGTGCGGTATTGGAATCAGTAGGAGTACATGATGTACTTTCTAAGAACCAGGGTTCTTCTAACCCTCACAACGTTGTTAAAGCTACTTTTGATGCCTTATTACAATTGAGAAGTGCTGAAACTGTTGCAAAACAGCGAGGTATTTCTTTAGAAAAGGTATTTAAAGGATAAATCAAGGAAAAGATGGGAAAGATTAAAGTTACAAAAACAAGAAGCGCCATCAACCGTACAAAGAATCAGAAGCGAATTCTTGAGGCTCTTGGTCTTAAGAAGATCGGTCAAACGGTTGAGCACGACGATACGCCAAACATCCTTGGTATGGTAAATAAAGTTAAACACTTAGTTTCTGTAGAAGAAACAAAATAATATCTCTCATGGATTTAAGTAACTTAAAACCTGCAGAAGGTTCAGTAAAAAAGGATGGCAAGCGTGTAGGCCGCGGAGAAGGCTCGGGTAAAGGTGGAACCGCTACCCGTGGTCATAAAGGGGCTAAATCACGTTCAGGTTATTCTAAGAAGATCGGTTTCGAAGGTGGGCAAATGCCTTTGCAGAGACGTGTTCCTAAGTTCGGTTTCAACAACAGAAATCGTAAAGAGTACCAGGGAATCAACCTGGATACACTACAAACATTAGTTGATAACGGTAGAATTAAAGATACTGTTGATATGGATGTTCTTGTAGAGAACGGTCTGGCTGGAAGAAACGAACTAGTTAAGATATTAGGTAGAGGTGAATTAAAGGCAAAGTTGAAAGTATCTGTTCATAAATTTACGGCCTCAGCGAAAGAAGCTATTGAAGCTGCCGGAGGTGAAGTTGTTACTTTATAATAGATATATCACATGAAATTCATCAATACGATTAAAAATATTTGGAAAATCGAGGAGCTAAAAAACCGAATTTTAGTAACCCTCGGTTTGCTTTTAGTGTATCGATTCGGTGCACAGGTGGTACTTCCGGGTATCGATGCAGCTCAATTATCAAATCTTGCAACCCAGACTGAAAACGGGTTGCTTGGTTTGCTGAATGCATTTACCGGTGGTGCTTTCTCTAACGCATCGGTTTTCGCATTGGGAATCATGCCGTATATCTCGGCTTCCATTGTGGTGCAGTTGATGGGAATCGCGATTCCTTATCTTCAGAAGCTACAGAAAGAAGGAGAGAGCGGTCGTAAGAAAATCAACCAGATTACAAGGTGGTTAACCATTGCCATTACGCTTGTACAGGGTCCTGGTTATATCTATAATCTGTTTGCAACCCTGCCGTCTGAAGCGTTTTTGCTTGGAAATAACTTAACATTTGTAGTTTCTTCAGTAATCATCCTTACCACCGGTACCATCTTCGCGATGTGGCTGGGTGAGAAGATTACTGATAAGGGTATCGGTAACGGGATCTCCCTGCTTATTATGGTAGGAATCATTGCCAGAATGCCTTTGGCTTTCGTTCAGGAGTTCGCCTCACGAGTTTTTGAATCGAACGGTGGTTTGATTATGATCCTTATCGAATTGGTGATCTGGTTCGCAGTGATCATGGCCTGTGTGTTACTGGTTATGGCTGTAAGACAAATACCGGTTCAGTATGCGAGAAGAACCGCTTCTGGCGGGTATGAAAAGAATGTATTCGGTTCAAGACAATATATACCTCTTAAGCTGAATGCATCTGGAGTGATGCCAATCATCTTTGCGCAGGCAATTATGTTCATTCCTGTAGCGATCGCCGGATTGTCTGATTCGGAAGCTGCTCAGGGTGTGACCGCGGCATTTAGAAATATATTCGGATTTTGGTATAATCTGGTTTTCGCTTTGTTGATTATTATTTTCACCTATTTCTACACAGCGATCACCGTTCCAACGAATAAAATGGCTGACGATCTTAAACGCAGTGGAGGGTTTATCCCGGGTATTCGCCCAGGAACCGAAACTTCCGAGTATCTGGATCGTATCATGTCTCAAATAACGCTTCCAGGATCTATCTTCCTGGCGCTAATTGCAGTGTTTCCTGCAATCGTATATTCACTGTTGGGTGTGCAGCAGGGATGGGCGTTGTTCTTTGGAGGTACCTCGCTTCTGATTTTAGTGGGAGTTGCAATAGATACTATGCAGCAGGTAAATTCTTACCTATTGAATAGACACTATGACGGATTAATGAAAACAGGTAAAAACAGAAAAGCAGTAGCTTAATTATGGCAAAACAACCACCAATTGAACAGGACGGAACAATCATTGAAGCATTGTCAAATGCGATGTTCCGAGTAGAATTGGAGAACGGCCACGTTGTAACGGCCCATATCTCTGGTAAGATGAGAATGCATTACATCAAATTGTTGCCAGGAGATAAGGTCAAACTGGAAATGAGTCCTTACGATTTATCCAAGGCTCGAATAACTTACAGATACTAAAAAGTAATTTTCAGGAGTTTATAAATTTTTTATACTTTTGCACTCTGAAAAATTTATGACGCCTAAATTTCACGGAATGGGATAACTCCCTGCCGGTGAACAAAAAACAGATAAGATGAAAGTTAGAGCATCAATAAAAAAGAGAAGTGCCGACTGCAAGATTGTTCGCAGAAAAGGGCGCCTTTACGTAATTAACAAAAAGAATCCCAAGTTTAAACAAAGACAAGGCTAATTATGGCAAGAATAGCAGGGGTTGATATACCTAAACAAAAGCGAGGAGTTATAGCATTGACCTATATCTTCGGTATTGGTAAAAGCAGAGCTCAGGAGATCCTGGCTGCAGCCAAAGTAGACGAAAGCAAAAAAGTTTCAGACTGGGACGATGACGAGATTGGTCGCATTCGTGAAGCAGTTGGTCAATACACCATCGAAGGGGAATTGCGTACTGAAGTTCAGATGAGCATCAAACGTCTAATGGATATTGGATGTTACAGAGGTATTCGTCACAGAGTGGGACTTCCACTAAGAGGACAGCGTACCAAGAACAACTCTAGAACTCGTAAAGGAAGAAGAAAAACAGTTGCTAACAAGAAAAAAGCAACTAAATAGTAAGTAGTATGGCAAAGAAGACAAATCAAAAAGCCGGAAAAACCCAGAAGAAACGTAAAGTTATCGTGGAGTCTAATGGAGAAGCTCACGTAACGGCGTCTTTCAACAACATCATCATCTCTCTTACCAATAAAAAAGGAGATGTGGTAGCTTGGTCATCTGCTGGTAAGATGGGCTTTAGAGGATCTAAAAAGAATACTCCTTACGCTGCGCAGCTTGCCGCTGAAGATGCTTCAAAAGTAGCTCACGAAGCTGGTTTGCGTAAAGTAAAGGTGTACGTAAAAGGTCCTGGAAATGGTAGAGAATCTGCAATCCGTTCTATCCACAATAGCGGAATAGAGGTTACAGAGATTATCGATATCACTCCACTTCCACACAACGGTTGTCGTCCACCTAAGAGACGTAGAGTATAAGTATTTTAATAATTAGGAGAGGAATTAGATTATCGAAGGACTAATGCCTTAATTCATAATCCCTTTCCCAAACAACTATAGTAATGGCAAGATATACAGGTCCAAAAACTAAAATAGCCCGTAAATTCGGAGAGCCTATTTTTGGTGACGACAAATCTTTTGAAAAAAGAAATTACCCTCCGGGACAGCACGGTAACAACCGTCGTCGTGGAAAAAAATCGGAATACGCAATCCAGTTGATGGAGAAGCAGAAGGCGAAGTATACGTATGGTATCCTGGAGCGTCAATTCCGTAATATGTTCGAGAAAGCTACCCGTTCTCAGGGAATTACCGGTGAGGTATTATTACAGCTTTGCGAGAGCCGTTTGGATAACGTGGTTTACCGTATGGGTGTAGCGCCTTCTAGAAGAGCAGCCCGCCAGTTGGTAGGTCACCGTCACATCACAGTAAACGGGGAGATCGTGAACATTCCATCTTATCACCTAAAGGCAGGAGATGTTGTTGGAGTTCGTGAGAAATCTAAATCTTTAGGTGTTGTTCAGGAATCACTGTCTAACAATAGCGCAGTGTATGAATGGTTATCTTGGAATTCAGAGAAAAAAGAAGGAACATTTGTTTCCGTTCCAGGAAGAGTTCAGATTCCTGAAAATATCAATGAACAATTCATCGTCGAATTATATTCGAAATAATAATTCACACAGAAGTCGAAATATGGCATTATTAAATTTTCAAAAGCCCGATAAAGTTATAATGATTGATTCTACCGATTTCGAGGGGAAATTTGAATTTCGCCCTTTGGAACCGGGTTACGGATTAACCGTTGGTAACGCTTTAAGACGAGTGCTTTTATCTTCTTTGGAAGGTTTCGCGATCACTTCAGTACGTATTGAAGGTGTAGATCACGAATTCTCTACCATTTCCGGAGTTGTGGAGGATGTTACTGAAATAGTATTGAATCTGAAGCAAATCCGTTTCAAAAGACAGATAGACGAGATCGATAACGAATCGGTAACCATTTCAGTTTCCGGAGAAGAGCAGTTAACTGCCGGTCACTTCCAGAAATTTATCTCAGGTTTCCAAATTCTGAATCCAGATCAGATCATCTGTCACATGGATAAGAAAGTGAGCCTGAACATGGAGATCACTATTGAGAAAGGTAGAGGTTATGTTCCTGCTGAAGAGAACAAAAAGCCTAACGCACCTCTTGGAACCATTTTTACCGATTCGATCTATACTCCGATTAAAAACGTGAAGTATAGCATTGAGAACTATCGTGTAGAGCAAAAGACCGATTATGAGAAACTGGTTTTCGAAATCATTTCTGATGGGTCTATTCATCCAAAAGATGCGTTAACTGAAGCAGCCAAGACACTCATTCACCACTTTATGTTGTTCTCTGATGAGAGAATTACACTGGAGGCTGATGAAATTGCCCAAACCGAGACTTATGATGAAGAATCTCTTCACATGAGACAGCTCCTGAAAACCAAACTGGTTGACCTGGATCTTTCGGTTAGAGCACTGAACTGCCTGAAAGCGGCTGAGGTTGATACCCTTGGAGACCTTGTATCTTACAACAAGAACGATCTGATGAAATTCAGAAACTTCGGAAAAAAATCTCTTACTGAATTGGAAGAGCTGGTAAGCAACAAAGGTTTGAACTTCGGTATGGATCTTTCAAAATATAAATTAGATAAAGACTAGTTGTAGCTTTCCAAGCTGCATAATATTTAACCATCATATTTTGCTCCCCAGAGCGGGTCGCAGCAAGATGATGAAACAAAAAACGTCATGAGACACGGAAAAAAGATAAACCATTTAGGTAGAAAAACAGCCCATCGTAAGGCAATGCTTGCGAATATGGCTTGTTCCCTGATCGAGCACAAACGCATCAACACCACTCTTGCCAAAGCAAAAGCTTTAAAAGTGTTTGTTGAACCAATGATCACCAAGTCTAAAGAAGATACTACGCACAATAGACGTGTAGTTTTTAGTAAACTTCGTAGTAAAGACGCGGTAAGTGAATTGTTCCGCGAGGTAGCTCCTAAAGTGGGAGACCGTCCGGGAGGATATACTCGAGTGATCAAGTTAGGTAGTCGTCTTGGGGATGCTGCTGAAATGGCCATGATCGAGTTGGTAGATTACAACGAAACTTACGGTGTGGATAAGCCGAAGAAAAAGAAATCTACCAGACGTGCAGGTAAGAAAACTTCTGAGGCTCCTGCTCAACCAAAGGCAGAAGCTCCTAAGAAGGAAGAAGCAAAAGCTGAAGAAAAGAAAGATGACAAAAAAGAAGAATAGAAATGCTTCTTATTTTAATCTGATATTTAAAAGGATAAACTTTTTTGGTTTATCCTTTTTTTATACCCTTTTGAGAATAAAAACTTTTAATTTTACGGCAACAACAATACAACTATGAAATATCAGCCACGCAAAAAAGCACTTATTTTACTGGAGGATGGAACTATTTTCTACGGAAAAGCGGTAGGAGATAAAGATGGTTCGGCAGTAGGAGAGGTTTGTTTCAACACCGGGATGACCGGCTATCAGGAAATTTTTACTGATCCTTCGTACTACGGCCAATTAATGGTTACCACCAATGCCCATATCGGGAATTACGGAACCAATGAAGACGAGAATGAATCAGATAGAGCGAAGATTTCCGGGCTAATTTGTAAAAATTTCAGCTACACGCAATCGCGACCAGCGGCCGATCAAACGCTGCTGGAGTTCCTGGATGATAGTAACCTATTTGCTATTTCAGATGTGGATACCCGGGCTTTGGTGACCTATATCCGTGAAAATGGGGCCATGAATGCTATTATTTCAACTGATGTGGAGAATATCGAAGGCCTGAAAGCGAAACTGAAAGAAGTGCCGAATATGAAAGGTCTGGAACTCGCTTCTAAAGTATCTGTGAAAGAACCTTATTTTTACGGTGATGAAAATGCTACCTATAAGATCGCTGCGCTGGATGTAGGGATTAAAAGGAACATCCTTCGGAATTTGGCAAAAAGGGACGCTTACATCAAGGTTTTTCCTTATGATGCAAGTTATGAAGATATGAAAGCCTGGAATCCGGATGGGTATTTTCTTTCAAACGGTCCTGGTGATCCGGAGCCTTTAGAAAGTGCTATTAATGCTACAAAAGATATTATTGAAAATAACCATCCCTTATTCGGAATTTGCCTGGGTCATCAAATCATAGCAATCGCTAATGGTATCCAGACTTATAAAATGCATCATGGCCACCGTGGGATCAACCACCCGGTTAAAAACCTGGTGAGCGGAAAAGGAGAGATCACTTCTCAAAACCATGGGTTTTCAGTAGATAAAGAGCAAACCGAGAATCATCCTGATGTGGAGGTAACCCATGTTTGTTTGAACGACGGTACTGTGGGCGGACTTGCCATGAAGTCTAAAAACGTATTTTCAGTACAATACCATCCCGAAGCTAGTCCGGGACCACACGATGCGAGTTATTTATTTGATGAATTTATTGAAAGAATAGCATCAGCAAGATCTTAATAATGAGATTATTATGTTAAAGCCGGCATCTGCCGGCTTTTTTTATTTGTTCAAATCCCGCACTACTGGCGGTTTTTGGAATGTTTTTTGTCTTTCGCAAAACTGTTAATAACCTAATCTAATTTTTTATGAGAAAAATTTTTATTCTGGCTCTCATGCTGGTAGGCATGAACAGTTTTGCCCAGGAGCAGGCAACTCAAAATTCCGGAGACCTTCCGCAAACCCAAGATCAGTTTTCCTTAAATTTTCTGGCACCTTCTGTGGAGTATGAATTGGCAATAGGGCAGCGTTCCAGTCTGGATTTTCTGGCCGGTCTTTATTTTGGATATGAAAAATGGATGGATGAAGATGCAGAGTTCGGGATATATCCTTTTTTTCAAACACAGTATCGCTATTACTACAATTTTGACAAGCGACTGGAAAAAGGGAAAAATATCCAAAACAATAGTGGGAATTATATTTCCGGAGTGGTGCTGCTGGATCCGGGAAAACCAATTATTGGAGATCTGGAACAATCTGGAGGTTTTTCCGGAGTTGTGGGGCCAGCCTGGGGACTACAACGGGTTTACGGCCGACATTTTAAGCTGAACCTGAATTTAGGTTTGGGTTACGGCTTTGACCAGGATGATTCTTACCTGGCGGGAATTTTAGGTTTCCAGCTAGGTTTTAAATTAGGTAAACAATAAGTAATCTAATTTCAGATTTTTAAATCTTCATATTTATGGGCATTTATAGTGATGAATTATAAATTTTTCAATGCGGTGTACGAAAACGATTGAAATTAATTTATCGTTATAAATGCCTTAAAACTACCGTCTTCACTCGCTTTTTAGCACTCGTCTTTGTATCTTGCAGAGAATTCAATTAACTAATTAAAAAAGATTATGAGTGCGATTTTAGATATTCACGCCCGCCAGATTTTTGACTCACGCGGAAACCCTACAGTAGAGGTTGATGTAGTTACTGAAAATGGTATTCTTGGACGTGCAGCAGTTCCTTCTGGAGCTTCAACAGGTGAACATGAGGCCGTAGAGCTTCGTGACGGCGGAAAAGACTACATGGGTAAGGGTGTTTCTAAAGCTATTGAAAACGTAAACGGAGAGATTGCAGAGAGATTGCTTGGGTTTTCGGTTTTTGAACAAAACCTGATCGACCAGACCATGCGTGATCTTGATGGAACTCCAAATAAATCCAAACTGGGGGCTAACGCCATCCTTGGTGTTTCTCTTGCAGTGGCTAAGGCTGCAGCCAATGAGCTTGGATTGCCGCTCTATCGCTACGTAGGTGGTGTAAGCGCCAACACTTTGCCGGTACCTATGATGAACATTATCAACGGCGGTTCTCACAGTGATGCGCCAATCGCTTTTCAGGAATTCATGATCATGCCTGTAAAGGCAAAAGATTTTAGCCACGCGATCAAAATGGGAACTGAAATTTTCCATAACCTGAAGAAAGTATTACACGATAGAGGTCTTAGTACTGCAGTAGGAGATGAAGGAGGTTTTGCTCCAACACTGGACGGAACGGAAGATGCCTTGGACACCATCCTGAATGCAATTGAGAAATCTGGTTATAAGCCGGGAGAGGAAGTGATGATCGCTTTGGATTGTGCTTCTGCGGAATTTTACGTGAACGGAAAATACGACTATACGAAATTTGAAGGAGATAAAGGTAAGGTAAGAACTAGCGAAGAACAGGCAGAATACCTTGCTGAGCTGGCTTCAAAATACCCAATTATCTCTATCGAGGATGGAATGGATGAAAATGACTGGGAAGGCTGGAAAGCGCTTACAGATAAAGTAGGTGATAAAGTTCAGCTGGTTGGAGATGATTTGTTCGTGACTAACGTAGAAAGACTTTCTCGTGGTATTGATGAGAGCATCGCAAATTCGATCCTGATCAAAGTAAACCAGATCGGTACACTAACTGAAACCATTGCAGCGGTAAATATGGCTCACAACGCCGGGTATACTTCTGTAATGTCGCACCGTTCCGGAGAGACAGAAGATAATACGATTGCTGATCTTGCCGTAGCTTTGAATACGGGGCAGATCAAAACCGGTTCTGCTTCTCGAAGTGACCGTATGGCAAAATATAACCAGTTGCTTCGAATTGAGGAAGAATTGGGAGATATGGCTTATTATCCTCAGGATAAAGCCTTCAAGATCAAATAAGGTTTTGAGTGAAATAGAATTGTAGAAAGCTTCCTTCGGGAAGCTTTTTTTATGGCTCGGGGTGAAATTCAGAATTCTTTTATTAACAATGATTTAATTAAAAATTATTAGTGAAAACGCTTGCTATTGCTTAATTTCAAGGAATTAACCAACGAAAATGAGTACCCGTTTTTTATTTGTCGCCGCCGAGAACGACGCCATTCCAAAATGCAAAGCCGGCGGGATGGGCGATGTGGTTCGCGATGTTCCTCGCCAGATCGCTTCCAGGGGTGATGAAGTCTCTGTGGTGTGTCCCGCTTATTCCAGATTGCATATCGATCAGCAAAAAGTTGCTGAAATTGATTTCACTTTTCGTGGGAGTCCGCAACGAGCTGAAGTTTTTGAAGTGGCCGGAAAAAAGGAAGTTCCGGGCATCAGGCATTATGTGATCCATCATCCCGAGATCAAATCGGGTGATATAGCCCATATTTATTTCAACGACCCGGAGCAGCCATTTTTTACTGATGCCAATATGTTCTCACTTTTCTGTACAGCGGTGGCTGCGACTATCACCCACGGTGTATTTGGGAAGATTCATATTGCGCACCTGCATGACTGGCATACCAGCATGTTGTTGTTTTTACGGGAATTCCATCCATCTTATCAGGATCTGAAAAAGATTCGGTTTGTGTATTCCGTTCATAATTTGGCGATCCAGGGCATTCGGCCATTCGATCATAATTATTCTTCTGTGAGGGCTTTTTTTCCGGAAGTAGCCTATAATGAAGAACTGCTTCGTGACCCGAGGTATACCGATTGTATCAATCTAATGGCTGTAGGGATCAGGTTGGCAGATGCGGTACACACCGTTTCTCCTTCTTATAAAGAAGACGTTCAAAAACCCAGCAACCCGCCACATTTTATTGGAGGAGAAGGGCTGGAAAATGATCTGAAACAGGCAAATAAAGAAAACCGACTCTTCGGAATTTTGAACGGTGCGAATTATGCCAATATCAATACGGTGGAAAAGGGCATATTGTTCCGGCAGTGCGTTCGTAGGTTTTTCCGCTGGCTTCAGGAAGAGAATAAAGATTATAAAGCTCATTATATGGCGCACACCGGCGAGAAGATCACTCGCTGGCAGGAGAAGTCACCAGATTTTATCTGTTGTTCCGTAGCCAGATTGACCGAACAAAAGTTTTATTTTTTCCGGGATGATCCACATTTGCTGGATTCTTTAATGGAAAAGCTGAATGAGGTAAACGGGGTATACATTCTTTTGGGTACCGGCGCCCCGGAATATGAAGTGCTTTTCCGCGAAGCGAGTTACCGCCATAAGAATTTCATTTTCATCAATGCCCAGTCTGAAAGCATCATCGATATGTTGTACCAGGAATCTAATCTTTACCTGATGCCGAGCCAGTTTGAACCCTGCGGGATCAGCCAGATGCTCGCGATGCGAAACGGCCAGCCCTGTTTGGTGCATCACACCGGCGGTTTGATAGATACGGTCAAACATATGAAAACGGGCTTTAGTTTTAGCGGGGAAACTATTGACGAGCAGAAACAGGATTTTGTAAAAGTTTTCCGGGAAGCGGTTGATATTTTCTTTCAGGATCGAAAAAAATGGAACCGAATTGCGGCGAATGCGAAAAAGGAGCGATTTACCTGGGAAAAATCAGTAGATCAATATTATGAGCAACTCTATTCGATAGCAGTTACTTAGCCATAATCTGCATCGTTGGCCTCATAGAATAATAATATCGAAAGCCTCATTTTTATATAATTTCTTAATCTGAACTTTATACTGTCACAATAATTAGGAGTTTAGCGTTATATGTTCCGGAAATATGAATATTTACGGGCTTTTGCTGAAATTTCAGTAGTCAGATTAGAATTATTTTAACACTAAATTTCGTAATTTAGCAATCCTTAAAAATTAAATCAAAAAAGAACAACATTTAATAATATGTCTAAACAAGCAACACTCGAATTTGACGGGAAGAAATATGAGTTTCCGGTTACTGTAGGAACTGAAGGAGAAATAGGAATTGAAATTAAGAAGCTGCGAGGTGAAGCTGGATTGATCACGCTGGATCCCGGTTACAAGAACACGGGTAGCTGCGAGAGTGCGATCACTTTTTTAGACGGGGAACAGGGAATTCTTCGTTACAGAGGGTATGCTATCGAAGATCTCGCCGAAAAAGCAGATTTTCTGGAAGTAGCTTATCTTTTGATTTTTGGGGAACTTCCGAATAAGCAGCAATTAGAGAAATTTACCACTGATATCAAAGAAGAGTCTCATGTAGACGAGGAGATGAAGAAAATCCTTGACGGATTCCCTAAAGCGGCTCACCCAATGGGCGTGCTTTCTTCATTAACCAGTGCTTTGATCGCGTTCAACCCGTCTTCCGTAGATGTTTCATCAGAAGAAGATATGTATAAGGCGATTGTCAAGATCATGGGGAAATTCCCGGTTCTTGCGGCGTGGACGCTTAGGAAGAAAAATAGCCTTCCGCTAAATCACGGTGACGATTCACTGGGTTACGTGGAGAATCTTCATAAAATGATGTTCGAAAAACCTGGTAAATCATACAAAGTAGATAAGGCTGTGATCGATGCACTGGATAAATTGCTGATCCTTCATGCTGATCATGAGCAGAACTGTTCTACTTCTACGGTGCGTATGGTAGGTTCTTCTCATGCCGGGCTTTTTGCTTCTATATCAGCAGGTATTTCTGCATTGTGGGGGCCGCTTCACGGTGGTGCTAACCAGGCAGTGATCGAAATGCTGGAGGGAATCAAGGAAGATGGTGGAGACACTCATAAATTCATGGAGAAAGCGAAAGATAAGGAAGATCCTTTCCGTTTGATGGGTTTTGGTCACCGTGTGTACAAGAATTTCGATCCTCGTGCGAAGATCATCAAAAAATCTGCTGATGAAGTTTTAGGGCAGCTTGGTGTGGAAGATCCAGTTCTGGATATCGCCAAAGGCCTGGAAAGAGAAGCCCTGGAAGATCAGTATTTTGTAGATAGAAAACTGTATCCTAACGTAGACTTCTATTCAGGAATTATTTATAGAGCGCTTGGTATTCCGGTGGAAATGTTCACCGTCATGTTCGCTCTGGGTAGACTTCCTGGCTGGATCGCTCAATGGAGAGAAATGAGATTGAAAAAAGAACCAATTGGTCGTCCAAGACAGATCTATATTGGTGAAAATCACAGAGAATTCAAGCCGCTGGGAAGCCGTTCATAGTTTTCCAGAACAGTACGAATAATAGACTTAAAAGCTTCATTCCTGTGAATGGAGCTTTTTTTATATTTGCCCAAAACAGAACAAAATGAACCTTCATATTACCAACGAAACTTCGCGTCTGCGTGCGGTGGTTTTGGGAACCGCGAAAAGTAACGGCCCCATTCCAACCCTAGAGGAAGCTTATGACCCGAAGTCAAAAGAACATATTCAGGCGGGAACCTATCCTGCGGAAGAAGATATGGTCAACGAAATAGAATCGGTCGCGGCAGTTTTGGAGAAATATGAAGTACAGGTTTTCAGGCCGAAGATCATCGAAAATTATAACCAGATCTTTACACGTGACATCGCATTTGTGATCGATGACAAACTGGTGAAATCAAATATTCTTCCAGATCGTGACCAGGAAATTGAAGCGATTGATCACGTGATTCGGCAAATAGATCCCGAGAAGATCATCAGGCTTCCGGAAGAAGCGCATATCGAAGGAGGAGATGTGATGCCTATGGGTGATTATATTTTCGTTGGAACCTATAAAGGCAAGGATTATAAAGACTTTATTACGGCCCGCACCAACATTCAGGCGGTGGAAGCCCTGAAAGAAATTTTTCCGAATAAAACAGTGAAAAGCTTCAGTTTGAAAAAATCGAACAGCATTGCCCGGGATAATGCGCTGCACCTGGACTGTTGTTTTCAGCCAGTTGGGAAAAACAAGGCCATTATCTATAAAGAAGGTTTCTTGATCGAAGAAGAACTGAACTGGCTCATTGATTTCTTCGGAAAAGAGCATATTTACGAGATCACACGGGACGAGATGTATCACATGAATTCTAATATTTTCTCCATTTCTGAAGATGTAGTGATTTCAGAAAAGAATTTTACCAGGCTGAATAGCTGGCTGCGAGATCAGGTAATGACGGTTGAAGAAGTACCTTATGCAGAAATTTCCAAGCAGGAAGGCTTATTGAGATGTTCCACTTTACCATTAATCAGAGATTAGTATGAGAACGAAGCAGATTACAGATACCATTTTGATGGTAAGACCAGTGGCGTTCAGAATGAATGAAGAGACCGCGGTCAATAATTATTTTCAAAAAAAACTGACCGATCTTGACGCAAATGCCGAAGCTCAGAAAGAGTTTGACCGTTTTGTGGAAAAGCTCAGATCAGTCGGCGTCAATGTTATTACGGTTGATGATGTGATCGAGGATAACACGCCCGATTCTATTTTTCCAAATAACTGGGTTTCTTTCCACGAAACCGGGAAAATCGCCTTATATCCCATGTTTGCTGAAAACAGGAGAAAGGAACGTCGCCTGGAATACTTTGCAAAACTCGAGGAAGCCGGTTTTGAGATCAAGGAGGTAATTGATTATACCAGTGCCGAGGAAGATGATGTTTTCCTGGAAGGTACCGGTAGCCTGATCCTGGATCGTGTAAATCAGAAAGCTTATTGCGCGTTGTCACCACGAGCCGATGAAGACCTGATGATCGAATTCTGTGAAGATTTCGAATTTACTCCGGTGATCTTTAATGCGTTTCAAACCGTAAATGGTAAGCGTCTTCCCATTTATCACACGAATGTCATGATGTGTGTGGCTGAAGAATTTGCAGTGGTTTGCCTGGATACGATCGACGATAAGAAAGAGCGAAAAAACCTTTTGAAGCATTTAAAGGAAGACGGCAAGGAGATCATCGCAATTTCTGAGGCGCAAATGCACGAATTTGCCGGGAATATGCTCCAGGTTCAGGGTGATAAAAAATACCTGGTCATGAGCGAACGAGCTCGTAAAAGCCTCAATCCAGATCAGGTTGCCAAAATTGAAAAGCACTGTGAAATTCTAAGTGCCGATCTGCCGACCATTGAAATTTGTGGCGGCGGAAGTGCCCGTTGTATGATGGCAGAAGTCTTTCTTCCGAAAGCCTGAACGAATGCAATTAAACCTAAACCTGTCTTTTCAATTTCCTGATAAAAAGGATGCTGATAAGGATCGTGAAAAAAGCGAATGGCAGGGACGTGATGATCAGTAGTTTCTGCATCGCGGTGAGCACATTTGTGTCCTGCCTCGCAGCGCCAAGGAGTATAATTGCCTCGCAGAATATGAAAATAACCGCGGCCCAGGCAAAACGGTATTTTTTAGAAGGTTCGGTTTTTCCTTTATCGGTGAACATGCTTAAAACATAAATGGCCGAATCTACAGAAGTTACCAGGAAGCTGATTAGCAACAGGATTACAACGAGACTGCTGAAAAGCGGGAATGGATAATTTTCCAAAAACAGGAAAATAGAAGTAAATACATTTCCAAAGTCATCCTGATAGCTAGAAGAGTTTTTGACGATCTCAAAAGCGGCATCTCCAAAGACACTGAACCAGAAAAAACTGCCTATTGACGGAATGAGCAACACCCCGATGATGAGTTCCCGGATGGTCCTGCCTTTAGAGATCCTGGCGATGAATACTCCGGTAAATGGAGCCCAGGCTAGCCAAAAAGCCCAGTAATAATAAGTCCATTCGGTTAAAAATGGCTTTCCGGGATCATATTTGTCAAAAGCGAGGCTCATCGGTACGAAATCGATGAGGTAATGGTAAAAAGAATTGGAAAAGCTCTCAAAAATCCCCGCAATATCGCTGAACAAAAAAATAAAAAGCAGCAGCGCAGTGGTAATATAAATATTCCAGTTCGAGATCAGGCTAATTCCTTTATGAATGCCGTACCAGGCAGATACGAAAGCCAGGCTGCAAATCACCAGTACTAATGCCATATTTAGCCCGAGAGAACCTGGTGGTTTCTGTATCAAATGACTAATTCCTCCTTCAATTTGGGTGGTTCCCAGGCCAACGGCGGCAACCAGACCAGTAATGGTGGTGATAATGGTTAAAATATCGATCAGTTTCGGAAGTCGTCCTGTGCTGCTTTTTTTTCCGAATAAACTACTGAGCCGAATATCTTTTTTAGTGACGAAAAGAGAATAGGCGATGATCAGGGCGAAAATGCCATAGAAAGCCCATGCGGTAAAACCCCATTGGTAAAAGGTGTATTCCAGGGCCATGATTTCGGCTGAAGTTCCGGTTTCCAGTGGTTGGTGCAGAAACATAAACACCGGTTCCTGGACCGCCCGTAGCAAAATGCCAGCGCCCATCCCGGCGCTGTACAGCATCGCGATCCAGGTAAGCCTGTTAAATTCTGGCGGAGCCGATCCCAGCCTGATGCTTCCGAAAGGGGAAAAACCGAGTGCCAGCGTTCCGATAACACAAACGAAGCCCAGCCACAAGTAAAAACTTCCGAAGTAATTTCGAACCCACAGGGAGCTGGTTTCAATAGCCTGGTAAAAATTTTCTGGAAAGAGAAAGATGCCAATTGAACAGACCAGCAGCGTTAACGCAGAAATGCTGAAAACTTTATTGCTGAATATCCCGGCCAAGCGCTCGCTCAAATTCAAGTTTTCTTAAAACTACTCTTTTTTGTGGCCTTTCGCAATGGTGTTGATCATTCCTTCAAAAATAAAATAATGAAACGGGTACATGGAATACCAGTATAAACGCCCGAGAATTCCTTTGGGGCGAAAAGTGGCGTTTTGATGCAGTATGTTCTTCTCATCGATTTTAAATTCGAGCCAGGCTTCTCCCGGGACTTTCATTTCAGCAAACAACAGCAGTCTTCTTTCCTCGCGATCCGCCAGCAGGACCCTCCAAAAATCCAATGAATCGCCGGCGTTGATCTTGTCGGGATGTGTGCGGCCTCTTCTTAGGCCTACGCCGCCGACCATTTTATCCAGGAATCCGCGAATCTTCCAGAGAAAATCGGCATAATACCAACCGTTATATCCGCCAATTGCCCAGATGCGATTGAGCACTTCCTCGGGATTTTCAATTTTCACTTCTTTTTTGTCATGCAAACAACCGTACTTGGGTAATTGCACATATTTGTTGAGGTCTTTACGGAAACGCCCGCTGCTCAGCGAATCCTTCCAGCTGGAGATCACTTCATTTTGTTCGATTTTATAAAATGCCATTTCGATGGCTTCACGATAATGTATCGGTTCAATATTGAGCAGTTCCTGCAGGCGGGTGTCTTTGGTGATCACTTCCACTTTCATACTGTCTACCAGGTTTTGAGCCAGCCGGTAAGACGTAGAGGTAACGAAATACAGCCAGTAGGAACTCAACCGCGGAGACATTACCGGTACATCCACGATCCAGATTTTTAGACCTCGCACATCGGCGTAGATCTGCATCATTTCCTTATAGGTGAGAATATCGGGCCCTCCCACATCAAAAGATTCATTATAACAGGCTTCCCGGCCTATAACACAGGTAAGATACTGGATAATGTTCCTGATGGCAATAGGCTGGCAACGCGTTTTGACCCATCGGGGTGTTACCATAGCCGGCAGTTTTTCACAAAGGTCCCGAATGATCTCAAAGGAAGAAGAACCCGAACCCACGATGATCGCGGCGCGCAGAACGGTGAGTTTAAAATCGCCTTTATACAGGATGTCTTCTACCTGTTTCCTTGATTTCAGGTGTTTGGAAAGCTCTTTTTCATTCACGATCCCGCTGAGATAAATCACCTGGTTAACCGAAGTTTGCTCCATCATCTGGTTGAAATTCCTTGCTGCTTCGGCTTCTTTCTCGTCAAAATCTTTAGTGGAAGCAGACATGGAATGGATGAGGTAATAGGCAACGTCGATATTCCTGATTTTCTCGGGAGCTTCCGTGTCTTTTAAAAAATCCAGTTCCACGATCTCCACCTTTTCGATCAGTTCTTCATTAGAGGTAAATCGAACTTTGTTGCGAACCGCGCAGATCACTTCGTGACCGTCGTCCAGCAATTTAGGAAGCAGTCTCATGCCTATGTAGCCATTTGCCCCGGTAAGTAATATGCGCATTTGAAGAATTTGAACTTCAAATTAGAAATTAAATTACTACTTTCACTTTCGATTAATAAAACTTTATAGAATGAATAACGTGCTAAAAGTGGTGCTGTTGGTCATAGGCGTAGGTCTTATAGCCTATGGTTTATATACGCTGATTACGCCGGAATTTTCGCTGGACGCCGGCCCGCTTAAGGTTAAGGCGCAGGGAGATAATACGCAGAGTTACGCGATGATTGGCTTCGGAATCCTGGCGCTTATTGGCGGACTCGCCTTTAAAAGAAGGTAATTACTTCAACAGGTTTTCGGCCAGGTTGATCACGGAAACCGAAACATATTCCACCCCGATCGCGATCACAATGAAACCGATGATTCGGGAGATGGCATTGATGCCTGAAGCACCCAGCATTCCTGCAATATAATGCGAACTTCTTAGCACCAGGAAAGTAGCCAGACAGACCGCGAAAATTGCCGAAACTGCCACCATCTTATCACTCCAGTTTACCTGCTCCTGGTATAATCCTATCAAAAATGAAATAGAGCCCGGGCCAGCCAGCATCGGGATCGCCAGTGGTGTAAGCGACACGCCTTCTCGCTGGTGTACATCTTCCTTCACCTTGGGTTTGTCCATTCCCTTATGTTTGGAGAACGTTCCCGTAAGGAGCGCGAAACCTGAGGATGCAATGATAAGCCCGCCGGCAATTCTCAGCGAATTCAGGCTAATGCCGAAAAAGTTCAAAATATACTTTCCGCTGAAGAAACTGATGAGTAGAATTGTGAAAATATTGACTGCGGTGAGCAGCGCTGTTTTCTGTCGTTCCTTTTTAGAATCCTCCTGCGTCAGTCCCACGAAGACCGGTACCGTTCCCAGCGGATTAATAACCGAAAATAAAGCTGCAAAAACGTAGATGAAAATTTCCATTTTTTGCCGCAAATTTCCATCAGAAGTGCGGTATGCAGGTTATGGCAAAATGACGTTTAGGTTAGCAGGCAGCAAATATTTGAGGTCCAATGTGAAGGGAATTTAAAGATCTTCGATCTGCGTAGGAGCATTGTCAGATTTATAATCGATGATCTTTCGGAAGAATTTATGAATCCCGGGCGTGTTAGCTTCCACTTTGATAAAATGATGATCTTTATAAATGCTGTACTCTTCGGCTTTGCCTTTATACAAATTCAGCTTAAAATAGGGAATCACGAGGGCGTAGGTTTCCAGCAGGGATCGAAACATCACGATGATGCCATCTTTCCGCATTTCCACATTACAAACATTCCGATTATTATCTAAAATCAGCAAGTTATGGATGTCAATACTCGTGCTGGTTATAAAAAGTTTTGGGGAGCCGGTTCCCTTCAGTTTTACCCGTTCCAAAAGTGTAAAGGGCTTGCCAACCGCTTTCTCGATCTTGGCTTTGATCTCCGGGCGATTGTAGGAAATATTCAGTAGCATCTCTTTTTTCCTAAATATAAGGAATTGAAGCTGAAGACAGTCGTTCGGAACTTCAATTCTTTTTATCTTTGCGCCTCCATTCCAAATAAAATCAAGGAAATGAAGATTGAAGCGATTCTGGCGACCAAAGTACAGGAAGCTGTTCAGAAACATTACGAGGTAACACCTGAAAACATCGAATTTCAGCCAACCCGTAAAGATTTTGAGGGTGATATTACACTGGTAGTTTTTCCCATGCTGAAGCAGGTAAAGACCAACCCGGCTCAACTGGCCGAAAATATCGGGAATTACCTGGCGAACGAAGTGGAAGAGGTAGCCGGTTTCAATGTGGTGAAAGGCTTTCTCAATATCGTGATTAACGACCAGTTCTACGCAAACTTTTTCAATGATGTAAGAGCCCGCGAAGATTATGGGATTCTCCTGCCACAAAGCGATGCCAGCGGGATCATGGTCGAGTATTCTTCACCGAACACCAATAAACCTTTGCATCTTGGGCACATCAGGAATAACCTGTTGGGATTTTCGGTTTCTGAAATTCTGAAAGCCGCCGGTAACGAGGTGTATAAAGTGCAGGTGATCAATGACCGCGGGATTCATATTTGTAAGTCGATGGTAGCCTGGAAAAAATTCGGAAACGGAGAAACTCCAGAGTCTACCGGGTTAAAAGGCGACAAGCTGGTTGGGAATTATTACGTGAAATTTGACCAGGAATACAAAAAGGAAATCGCGCAGTTACAGGAAGAAGGTAAAAGTGAAGATGAAGCAAAGGCCGAAGCGCCGATCTTTGTCGAGGCAAAAAATATGCTGCTGAAGTGGGAAGCCAATGATCCCGAAATCGTAAAGCTTTGGGAAATGATGAACAGCTGGGTGTACGCTGGTTTCGATAAGACTTACCAGGCTCTGGGTGTTGATTTTGATAAGAATTACTACGAAAGTAAGACCTATTTGCTTGGCAAGGATGAGGTTTTAAAGGGATTGGAAGAGGGTGTTTTTTATCAGAAGCCAGACGGTAGTGTGTGGATCGATCTAAGTGATGAAGGGCTGGATGAAAAGATCGTTTTGCGAAGTGACGGAACTGCGGTCTATATGACTCAGGATATCGGGACTGCGATCCAGCGTTTTGCGGATTTCAATATCAACCAGATGGTCTATACCGTAGGAAATGAACAGGATTACCATTTTAAAGTCTTGTTTCTCATCCTCAAAAAACTGGGTTACGACTGGGCTGAGTCCCTGTATCACCTGAGCTATGGCATGGTTGATCTTCCTTCCGGAAAAATGAAGAGCAGGGAAGGAACGGTCGTCGACGCTGATGATCTGATCGCGGAAATGACCGAAACCGCCAGAACGATTTCCGAAGAACTTGGAAAACTGGACGATTATAACGAAGCGGAAAAAGAAGAACTGTACCGAATGATCGGGCTGGGAGCCTTGAAATATTATATCCTGAAGGTGGATCCTAAAAAGCGCATTCTTTTCAATCCGGAAGAGTCGGTAGATTTTCAGGGGAATACCGGGCCGTTTATCCAGTATACCTATGCGAGAATCCAGTCGATCTTAAGAAAGGCTGATTTTGATTATTCCGGCGATCTTTCCAAAGATTTCCAGTTCCACGAAAAAGAAAAAGAATTGCTGAAACAGTTGCAGTTGTATCCGGAAACGATAGCCCTGGCGGCTGAAAATCACTCGCCGGCGCTCCTGGCAAATTATGTATATGAGCTGGTAAAAACCTTCAATTCTTTTTATCAGAATGTGCCAATTCTGGGAACGGAAGTGGAGGAGGATAAGATCTTCCGGGTGCAGCTTTCCAATCTGGTTGCGTATGTGATCAGATCTGGATTCAGGTTACTGGGAATTGATGTTCCGGAGAGAATGTAATAAGACAAAATTTGCTGCGGAAGTTTAAAATTTAAACTTTTGGCTTCAGCATCAAATCATTAAATTTGCAATCCGCTGTTTGCAGCGAATGTTATAAAATCACAGGAGAGTATGTTTGATAATTTAAGCGATAAGTTAGATAGTGCCTTTCACGTTCTTAAAGGACATGGCCAGATTACCGAAATAAACGTTGCGGAAAGCCTGAAAGAGGTGAGACGTGCGCTGGTAGATGCCGATGTGAACTATAAGATCGCCAAAGAATTTACCAGTACGGTAAAAGAGAAAGCGCTGGGGCAGGATGTATTAAAGACGCTGAAGCCAGGACAGTTAATGATCAAACTGGTCAAGGATGAGCTAACCGAGTTGATGGGTGGCGAAGCGGCCGGTATTAATCTGTCGGGAGAACCTTCGGTGATCCTCATGTCTGGTTTGCAGGGTAGTGGTAAGACTACTTTCTCCGGAAAACTGGCCAATTACCTGAAACGTAAGAAAACCAAAAAACCATTGCTGGTAGCCTGTGATGTATATCGTCCTGCGGCGATCAACCAGCTTCATGTAGTTGGAGAGCAGGTTGGTGTGGAAGTTTTTTCAGATGAAGGAAACCAGGATCCGGTTGCTATTTCTGAAGCAGCGATCAAATATGCCAAAGAGAACGGTCATAATGTAGTAATCATCGATACCGCCGGTCGTCTGGCTGTTGATGAGGCGATGATGACCGAAATATCAAATATCAAGCGAGCCATCAATCCACAGGAAACACTTTTTGTAGTCGATTCCATGACTGGTCAGGATGCCGTGAATACTGCAAAGACTTTCAATGAAAGATTGAATTTTGACGGGGTGATCCTTACCAAACTGGATGGTGATACTCGCGGTGGTGCGGCGATCTCGATCAAATCGGTCGTAAACAAGCCCATCAAATTCATCGGTACAGGAGAAAAGATGGATGCGATGGATGTGTTCTATCCTTCGCGTATGGCCGACAGGATTCTTGGGATGGGGGATGTGGTCTCCCTGGTGGAACGTGCCCAGGAACAATATGACGAGGAAGAAGCGCGAAAACTTCAGAAGAAGATCGCGAAAAATAAATTCGGTTTTGATGATTTCCTGAATCAGCTTCAGCAGATCAAGAAAATGGGATCTATGAAAGATCTTTTAGGAATGATTCCCGGAGCCGGGAAAATGTTGAAAGATGTGGATATTGATGATGATGCTTTCAAAGGTATTGAAGCTATCATCCATTCCATGACCCCAGCAGAAAGAAGTGAGCCGAAGATCATCAATTCCACCAGAAAGAAACGAATCGCAAAAGGTTCGGGAACCTCTGTGCAGGAAGTGAACCAGCTGCTGAAACAGTTCAACCAGATGGGGAAAATGATGAAAATGATGCAGGGTGGCGGTGGCCGTAAAATGATGCAAATGATGAAGGGGATGAAATAATTCCCTTTTTTCAATTATACACAACACTAACACACAACTAAAAAAATGACAATTCTCGACGGTAAAAAGGTCAGCAACGATATCAAGAATGAAATCGCTGCTGAGGTTACCAAAATCAAGAAAAGAGGAGAGAAAGTGCCTCATCTTGCTGCGATCATCGTTGGAAAGGATGGTGCCAGTCTTACCTATGTAAATTCCAAGGTTAAAGCCTGCGAACGGGTGGGGTTTGAATCCTCCCTGTACCGACTCCCGCATACGGTTAGCGAGTTGGAACTGCTAGATAAAATTGAAGAGCTGAACCAGAATAAGGATATTGATGGTTTTATTGTTCAATTGCCGCTGCCTCCACAAATCGATACACAGAAAGTATTGAACGCTGTAGATCCCGATAAGGATGTGGACGGTTTTCACCCTACTAACTTCGGAAAGATGGCCCTGGATATGACCACTTTTATTCCAGCTACACCATTCGGAATCCTGGAATTGCTGGAGCGTTATGATATCCCGACGAAAGGAAAGCATACCGTAGTTATTGGGAGGAGCTATATAGTTGGCCGCCCCATGAGTATCCTGATGGGCCGAAGCGGATTTCCAGGAAATTCCACGGTGACCTTAACTCATGAATTTACCAAAAATATTACCCAGGTAACATCCCAGGCTGATATTATCATTATTGCAGTGGGAATCCCAGATTTTCTGAAAGCCGAAATGATCAAGGATGATGCGGTGATCATCGATGTGGGAATTACCCGTGTGCCCGATGAGAATGCTGAAAGAGGTTATGTGATCAAAGGCGATGTGGATTTCGAAAATGTGAGCAAACGAGCTGCTTATATAACTCCCGTTCCGGGAGGTGTAGGACCAATGACGGTTTCCATGCTTCTGAAGAATACGCTGCTTGCCAGGGAAAGACATAAAAAGCGCCAGAAAGACGCGGAATAATTAAAAAGGGCTGAAAATTTCAGCCCTTTTTAATTTTATAAGTTTTCGATCGTGTCGCCGTTTTCGATCTTCCAGTCCAGGTAATTATGAATATCTGTCTGGATAAACCGGATTCCGAAGGTGAAAATGGCAAAATCATCAATATAACCCAGACCTGGAATAAAATCAGGGATGATGTCGAAAGGGTTCAGAATATATAAAAAGGAAAACGCGATCGTGGCGATCGTGAACCATGGCACCTTGTTGTATACGCCTTTGCGGTAATCTTTCATCATGCCGAATAAGACTTTTCCCAATTCTGAATATTTTTTGAGAACGTTGGAATTAAGGATCGTTTCAGAAATTTCTTCCTGGCTGTCCATCGTAAGCTTCACATCGTCGTCATCGATCTTGGCGACTTCAGTTTTAACATATTCCTTGTTTACGATTTCTTCTTTTTCCTCTGCAGCGGTGACGAGGTCATTCATTTTTTTCTTCAGTCCAAACATAATCTTAGTTTTAAATTTTATAAACGATGGTGGGCGTTTCCGTATTCTTTCTTATAAATCTTCAGAATTAACAGGAAGAGAGAAACGAGCAGTGGCCCAAAAATCAATCCTATAAATCCAAATAATGGTACTCCCACAATCACACCAAATAAAGTGATGAGCGGATGCACGCTGGCGAGTTTTTCCAGCACATACAGCCTGATGATATTGTCGCTGGAGCCTACCACCACAAAGCCATAGATGAGTAAGGCAATCGCCTGCCAGTTACTGCCCTGGGCATAGAGCAGGATTACTGCGGGCAGGATACCAATCGCGGTCCCAATGAACGGGATCATCGAACCTATGGCCGTGATCACGAACCAAAAAAATGGATCTGGAACACCGAAGATCAGGAAGCCTACCAGGGCAATCACTCCCTGTACGAAGGCCACCAGTGGAATACCCAGCGCATTGGATTTAACCAGCGCGTTGCTTTCTTCACCTATTATCCGCAGGTTATCTTTGCCTAAAGGAATGTATTCGATCAGGGATTCGCGCATGGACTGGCGGTTGATGAGCATATAATACAACATGAAATACATGATCCCGATCGCAATAAATGCATTGAAAGTACCGCCAGCAAGATTTTGAAGATTGGAAGATATCCAGCTGGTGATCGAAGTAGTGTCTATATTGGAACTTACGCTGTATCCAAGATCATGCTCCACGAGGTTGATCTGGTCTTTTACCGCCCGAATCACTTTTTCTGAATTATTGACCGCTTTCCCAATTTTAGCCGTTAACATGATGGTAATGAGGGTGACGGGTATCAAAATTCCCACGAAAGAACCGGTCATCAACAGGGCGGCGGCAATTGGAGGTTTCCATCCACGTTCCACCAGCCTTTTCATCCATTTTTTCATCAGGACGTATAAAGTGACCGCTCCCAGTACTCCGGAGAGGTACGGGATGATTTCCCGGAAAATTAAAACCGATAAAAATAAGATCAGTAAGAGCACGAATAATTGCCTTACTAAAGACGGTTTTAGTCTGTCCATTCTGATATTTGGTTAGTTAGTTAGTTAGTATTTCGATCAGGTTGCGAAAAGCTGGTCGATATTTTTAAAAGCTTTGAATTCAAGTGCATTTCCGCAGGGATCACGAAAGAACATGGTTGCCTGTTCCCCGGGTTTTCCTTCAAAGCGGATATAGGGCTCGATCACAAACTCGATATTCTTGCTCTTCAGTAATTTAGCAAATTCGTGAAAGACGTCCCATTGTAGCACCACGCCGAAATGAGGAACCGGAACTTCTTTTCCGTCAACAGGATTCGAGGTGGAAGCTTTGGTTTCTTCCGGCGCCTGGTAATGGATCACCAGCTGATGCCCAAAGAAATTGAAGTCTACCCAATGATCGCTGCTGCGCCCTTCGCCACAGCCTAAGGTTTCTTTATAGAATTTCCTGCAGGTCTCCAGGTCTGATACCGGGATCGCCAGGTGAAATGGCTGAATTTTCATAATAAGTCTTTTGTTATTGCTCCTTCTAAGAAGGGAGAATTAAAAATAGGAAGAAGACTTAAGACTTTGCTTAGAAATCCCGCTAATTCTCTGTTAAGATTTGAAATGCTGAAAATGGAACTATTTCGAAGCCTCTTCAGTTTTTGAAGAATCTTCCAGCAGCGAATTCAGGACTTTCAATTCCTGCTCAGTAATATCACGATATTCACCAACCGGGATATCCAGGCCAATGTTCATGATACGAATTCTTTTCAGGGCGGTTACCTCATAGCCAAGGTATTCGCACATCCTGCGTATTTGCCGGTTGAGTCCCTGGGTCAACACAATTCTGAAAGTATGTTGGCCCACCTGTTCCACTTCACATTTGCGCGTAACGGTATCCAGTATTGGAACTCCGGAAGCCATTTTTTTGATAAAATTTCTGGTGATTGGTTTGTTGACGGAAACGATGTATTCCTTTTCGTGGTTGTTTCGGGCACGAAGGATTTTATTCACGATATCACCATCGTTGGTAAGGAAGATAAGTCCCTCACTCGGTTTATCCAGTCGGCCAATGGGAAAAATCCGTTTTGGATAATTGATGTAATCAATAATATTGTCTTTTTCCACTCGCGTATCAGTCGTGCATACGATTCCTACCGGTTTATTGAAGGCGATGTATACATTTTCTTCTTTCAATTCGGCTTTGGAAACCGTTTTGCCGTCCACTTCGATATGGTCTTCTTTATTGACCTTTAGGCCCATTTCCGGCAACTGCCCGTTTACCTTGATCCTTCCCTGGTCGATCAGTTTATCTGCAGCTCTTCTGGAACAATATCCCAACTGACTCAAAAACTTATTAATGCGAATTTTTTCAGACATATTTCACTTTCTTTCGCAAAGATAGGAACTTTAATTCAGGAGTATTTTTCAGAAAAAATGAAAATTTTTAAAACCTCAGGCAACCTTTTGTAACTTTCTTTCGTCTATGTAAATAGAAGGCCTTTAGAAATATGGTGAAAGTCATCCAACTTTTTAAGAACGAACATGCTTTGATTAACAAAGCAGCTGCCGGAAGCCGGGAGGCGCAGCATCGTCTCTATGAGTTACATGCACCAAAAATGCTGAGCGTTTGCCGGCAGTATATCAAAGACCTTCAGCATGCGGAAGAAGCGATGTTAAACGGATTTTTTAAAGTTTTCACTCATCTGAGCGATTTTAAAAATGAAGGTAGTTTTGAAGGCTGGGTTCGGCGCATCATGATCAGGGAATCGATCTCGTTTTTGAGACAGCACAAAAAACTGGAATTCCAGGAAGATCAGTTTAATCCGAAAGAAGAATTTGAGAATAATATCAATTCTGAAATGGCGGTCAATGATATTCAGAAATTGATAGATAGTCTTCCGGAAGGTTACCGAATGGTTTTCGTACTGTATGCGATTGAAGGTTACAAGCATGCTGAAATTTCGAATATGCTTGATATTACTGAAGGGACCTCAAAATCCCAATTATTTAAAGCACGAAAAATGCTTCAGGAAAAATTAAAGAACGCAAATTCAACGGTCTATGGCACCAATTAAATTTGAAGATCATATCAGGGAGCAGCTCGAGGGCAGGAGAATCGAGCCATCTGCCGGAAGCTGGGAAAAGCTCAATCAAAGGCTGGATAAAGCTCCGGAAGGGAAGAAAAGTTTTGGCTGGTTATATATCGCAGCAGCGGCTGTAGCAGCGATTCTGATCGTGAGCGTTTTTTTTACAACTCATCAGAATACTGAAGTTGCCGCCCCGATAGTAGAGAATCCTGCTGAAACTCCGATAGAAAATCCTGCCGAAAAACAGGAAGCTCCTGCCAGTTTTGAGCCAGAAGAACGAATTGCGGTGGAAGAAAATACTTCCGGTCAAAAAGAGGAAATTTTAAAGCCTGAAATTCAGAAAAAACCGGTGATATCTTCGAAGGAAATTACCGGGGAATTCAGCCAGACTGAAGAAAATGTGGCTGAGGTCATCCCAAATAATGGGGTTTCCGAAGAACTAGAAAAAACAGAAAAGCCAAAACTGGAAGAATTGCTGCTCACTTCTAAAATTGAAGAGCTGGTGGCTGAGGTCGCTAAAAAAGAAGAGAACGGCACGGTGACTGACGCTGAAGTGAACGAACTGCTAGCGGAAGCTGCCAGGGAGATCAGCCAGCAAAGAAATTTTTATAACCGCGGAAAAGTGGACGCTGATGCGCTGCTGGCCGATGTGGAATCAGAAATCGATCAGTCCTTCCGAAGAGAAGTCTTTGAAATGCTGAAAGATGGGTTTCAAAAAGCACGGACCGCCATCGTTTCCAGGAATTACTGATACCTAAATATTTATCAACACCCACTGGGTCATTCATCAATCAAAATCTGATGAGGATGGTTATTGCCTGAATCTGACGAGCAAACTAAATCAAACACTATGAAAACTATTATTTTTTACATCGTTCTGGCCAGTTTTGGCCTGGCAACGCAACTTTCTCAAGCGCAAACAGATTCTACTGCCGTGGAAACCAAAAAGGAGTATCTACAGGAACAGCGGGAAAAGATCATCCAGGAAGAAAAAGATAAGCTTCGGGCCAAAATTGAAAGGATCAATGAGCGCCTGGACGAAGGGGAAATCACTAAAGAAAAAGCCGAAATGCTGAAAAAAGAGGCAGCGGAACTTCATGCCTTGAATATTGAAAATCGTGTGGCGATCCTGGAGAACGAGTATGAGTTCAATGCACGAAATGAAGAGGATAAAGGCGGGTTCATCGGGATGGGCGACAATAAAGTACTGACTTTCCAGGTGAATGCTGAGCGAAACCGCAAATACGATAAGCGCACCACTAGTGATATCGTGCTGGCCGCCGGTTTCAATAATGCCACTGCGGAAGGCCAGTCCCTGAACGATTCCGACTTCAAGATAGGCGGTAGCCGGTTCTTTGAAATTGGCTGGGCCTGGAAAACCAGGGTTTTCGATAATTCTAACTGGGTGCGATTAAAATATGGTTTTTCCTTTCAGTTCAACGGTTTGAAACCAACAGATAATCGTTATTTCGTAAATAACGATGATATGATTGCACTCGAAAAATTCGATTATGACCTGGATAAGTCCAAATTCAGAATGGACAATCTGGTGGTGCCGATTCATTTTGAATTTGGTCCTTCCGAAAGAAGAGAAACTGAAAAGACGCTGCGTTTTTCTACGGAAGATAAATTCAAAATAGGTCTTGGAGGTTATGCCGGTTTTGGAATTGGCGAACGACAGAAACTGAAATATTCCGTAGACGGGGATAAACAGAAAGATAAGCTAAAAGCCGATTATAATAGGAATGACCTAGTATATGGTTTAAGTGCCTATATGGGCTGGGGCGGCGCGGCGCTCTATGCAAAGTACGATCTCAACCCTGTCTTTAAGGATCAGCCAACCGATCTTCATAACTTTTCCATCGGTTTGAGATTCGACGTGGATTAGCCAAATAAATAGTTTAGTTTTGAAGGGCTTTAGAAGTATGGAAAAATCCATATTTTTGAAGCCCTGTTTTTGTTTTACCGAATAGAAAATCTGAAATAACTTGATCTCAAAAACCACCATCGATACCGTATTTGAAACCGCCCGTGTGGAAGAGGTGATCGGGGATTTTGTACAGCTGAAAAAATCGGGGAGCAACCTGAAAGGACTGAGCCCCTTTACTGATGAGCGTACACCGAGTTTTATGGTGTCACCGGTCAAGCAGATCTGGAAGGATTTCAGTAGTGGGAAAGGCGGAAATGTCGTGGCTTTTTTGATGGAACACGAACATTTCAATTACCCGGAGGCCATTCGGTACCTCGCCAAAAAATACGGGATCGAGATCGAGGAAACCGAGCAGACCGATGAGCAGAAGGAGCAGGCGAATGAGCGGGAAAGCATGTACCTGGTTTCAGAATATGCCAACAAGTTCTTTCAGCAGCAAATGCATGAGACCGATGAAGGCCTGGCGATTGGTTTGAGCTATTTTAAAGAAAGAGGTTTTACGGCCGAAACTATTAAAAAATTCCAGCTGGGATATTCGCCAGATGAGTGGGAGGCTTTGACCAGGGCAGCTTTAGAGGAAGGTTACCAGTTGGAATACCTCGAAAAAACAGGGCTCACCATTGTAAAAGAGGAACGTAAATTTGACCGATTTAAAGGTCGGGTGATGTTCCCAATCCATTCCATGTCTGGTCGCGTTCTGGGTTTTGGAGGTCGTATCCTGAATAATACGAAGAAAGCAGCCAAATATTTAAACAGTCCGGAAAGTGATATTTACCATAAAAGCAAAGTTCTTTACGGGATTTATTACGCCAAGCAGGAAATAGCCAAAGAGGATAATTGTTACCTGGTAGAAGGTTACACCGATGTGATCCAGTTTCACCAGAGTGGAATAGAAAATACGGTTTCTTCTTCCGGAACCGCCTTAACCCCGGAACAGATCCGACTAATCAACAGGCTCACGAAAAATATCACGGTGCTCTTCGATGGCGATGCGGCCGGAACGAGAGCTTCGCTCCGCGGGATCGACCTTATCCTGGAACAGGGGATGAACGTGAAGGTTTGTACGTTTCCCGATGGCGAAGACCCGGATAGTTTTGCTAAATCCAATAGTGATGAGGAGCTAAAGGAATACCTGGAAGAGAACTCCCGGGATTTTATTAGCTACAAAGCTTCATTACTGGTTGAGGAAGCTAAAAATGATCCTGTAAAGAAGGCTGATCTTATTCGGGATATGGTCAACAGCATTTCGAAAATTCCAGATTCCATTCAGCGCGAAGTATATCTGCAGGAGTGTTCGAGAATCATGGATATTTCTGAAAATGTGCTGTATGCGACCCTGGCCCAGCTTCAAAAGGCAGATGGAAAAAAGGTCGATCACCAGCCACGACAGCAAAATATGGAGGTTGTTCGCGAAGAGCAGGTCCCAAAAGTGAAAGTGGATCGCCTGTACATCCTGGAAAAGACCATCATTAAAATTCTAATGCTTTACGGTAGCATGGAGGAAGATTTTGAAGATCTGCTGCTGAAACAAAATGAAGAAACCGGGGATCTTGTCCTGGAACCGGAAACACATCATGCCAAGGTTTTTGAAAAGATTTTTCTGGATCTTCAGGAAGATGAAATTGCACTTTCCAATGATGAGTTCCGTGAATTGTACCAGTTACTTATCGACCGTTTGAATAAAGGGGAAGAAGTTGCTGTGGAAACGCTTGTGAACGAGATCGAACCAGATAAAGCGGCAAAAATCACCGATATCCTGATGGAGGAGGAGCAGTATGAGCTGCATAACTGGCAAAAGCATGATATTCTTGTGAAGCTGAAGGAACACAGCGTTAGCCAGTGGGTGAATCAAACTATATTAAACCTGCGCCGTCACTTGATTGATCTCAAGATAGGGCAGCTGCTGGAGGAAATAAAAACGGTTGAAACCGAGGAGGAATCAACTGATATTAAAAATGAAGTAATGGGTTTTAATAACCTTAAAATGCTTCTTTCTGAAAGGTTAGGAAGGGTTACGTAACATTCAGCTGTAAGAGCCTGCTCTGTGTGATCAGGTCTGCCACGTTATCTACCTTCAATTTTTTCAGTAGCCGTGTTTTATAGGTGCTTACCGTCTTTTCATTGATATCTAAAGCTTCTGCGATATCTTTATTCCTTTTTCCGGAGGATAACAGGTTCAGCACTTCAGATTCCCTGGTAGAAAGCTTTTTGAATTTTGTAATCAAACTCTTACCTCGGGAAATCCCGGAATTCAGTTTTTCGGTGATCTTCCTGTTCAGGTAAATACCACCTCGGGCTACCTGGTAAATGGCTTTTTCCAGCGTCTCGCTATCGGTATGTTTGGAGATGTAGCCGGCAGCACCAGCTTTAATGGCACTCAAAGCATACATTTCCTCGGGATGCGAGCTGAAAATCAATGTTTTAACTTCAGGGTATTCCTGTTTAATGCGTCTAATGGCGTTGATCCCATTAATTTGCGGAAGATCGAGCTCCACAATTAGAACATCTGGTGCATCTTTCTCTAACTGGCTGAATAGCTGTGTCCCACTGCCAACTCTTGAGGTAACTTGCAAAGCCGGGTTGTTCCTTAATACGCATTTAACTCCTTCGTAGATTATGGGATGATGATCTGCGATTAATACTCGGTACATGATTTAATTAGATTATGGAAACAAGCAGGGGGATCTTGTTTGTTGTTTCTTAAACCTAAATTAAGGCATTGAACCATTATAAAATAGTACTCGCTAATTTAATCGATAAGATGTTTATTTCTTCAGGTGAACGGGTATCTCACATACGGGGATTGGAACCATTTTGTGCCTGTTCGCGGTATTCAATCTTCGGTAAATTTCAAAAACTTCGCGTTCTCTTCCTGAAAAATGATCGGCTTTTTTGCCATTTTCATAGGCTTCCATCGCCCACTCCAATTCATCATAACTGGCGCCAAGCTGGTCTTCATCTGTGCGGCTGTCTCCAAATAAACCATCCGTAGGTTTGGCTATCATGATCTCCTCGATCACATTCAGGTAATCACCCAGCGCATATACTTCAGATTTTACAAGGTCTGCAATTGGGCTGAGGTCCACGCCGCCATCACCATATTTGGTATAGAAACCTACGCCAAAATCTTCGACTTTGTTTCCGGTTCCTGCAACCAGGTATTTGTGAAGGCCTGCAAAATAGTAAAGCGTTGTCATACGCAGGCGAGCGCGGGAATTAGCAAGGCTCAGGTCCAGATTCGCCGATTCTGGTTCTTCCGGGAGTACCTGCTTGAAGACCTCATAGACCTTGGTGAGATTCACTTCCAGGCTGCTCACATTGGCAAAATTATGCTCTAATTCTTCGATATGTTTACGGGCTCGGGAAATCTGGTTTTTGTCCTGGTGAATTGGCATTTCCAAACATAAAACTCTCATTCCGGTTTTGGCGCATAAAGTAGAAGTGACGGCTGAATCAATCCCGCCGCTTACGCCAACCACAAATCCGTTCATATTGGCATTAGTTGCATAATCTTTTAACCAGTCTATGATGTGATTGGCCACTTTTTCGGTCTGCATAATTTTGGGTGATTAAGTTTGTAAATGATACCTTTGCCCCACAAATCTAATACTAAAACCCAATTTTTGAAAGGTACTGGCGTTAAAGCCTTCACAATAGGATAGTATGCTCAAAAAAATCAGTGTTTTTTTAGTAATTCTTCTGTTATTGGCCTGTGACCGGCAGTCAGAAACCGAAAAACAGATCGAAAAAGTTCCAGTTGATCTCGAAATTAGTCGATTTGACCAGGAATTTGCTGCCGCTACTCCGCAAGATCTTCCGAAGTTGAAAAACAAATATCCTTTTCTTTTTCCAGAGCAGTATCCGGATAGTGTCTGGCTTGCCAAACTTCAGGATACCATTCAGCTGGAATTGAATACTGAAGTGGCCAAGGCTTTTCCTGATTTCAGTCTGGAGGAAGATAAGTTGCACGCGCTCTTTCAGCATGTGAAATATTATTTTCCGCAGTTCCAGGTGCCGGAGGTGATTACCATCACTTCTGAAGTGGATTATAAAAATAAGGCCCTGTATACCGGCGACTACCTGTTCATTGCGCTGGACACCTACCTGGGTGAGGATCACCAGTTTTATATCGGGATACAGGATTACCTGAAAAAGAATTTTAGAAAAGCGCAGATCCTGCCCGATGCGGCCAATGAGATCGCGGAAACATTGGTGCCACGTGCCGATTCCCGCACTTTTCTCTCGCATATGTTGTACTACGGAAAATTGCTCTACCTGAAACAGCTTTTTATTCCGGCGGAAAGCGATGCGGAAAAAATGGGGTATACCGCGGAAGAACTGGATTGGGCAGCTGCCAATGAAGACCAGATCTGGCGTTATTTTATCGAAAATGAGCTGTTGTACGATACCGATTCTGAATTGTATTCCCGGTTTCTGTACCCGGCGCCATTTTCAAAATTTTACCTTCAACTGGACAATGAATCACCGGCCCGGTTAGGGCAATATATAGGTTGGCAGATCATCAGGTCTTATATGGAGCACAACGAGGTTTCCGTGAAACGAATGCTGAAGACGCCTTCCGAAGAAATTTTTAATGACGCGAAATACAAACCGAAAAAATAATGGCTTACAAGAAATCTGAAATTAACATAGAGGTGGTAACCGACGAGAATCACATTCCGGAGGAAATGACCTGGAGCGCGGAAGATGGAAACGTTTATAAAGAGGAGACCAAGGCGGTAATGCTTTCGGTTTGGGATAGTAAACAGCAGGAAACCCTGCGCATTGATCTTTGGACCAAAGACATGCCGATGGATGAAATGAAGAAGTTTTTCCATCAAACGCTGGTGTCTATGAGTGATACATATTATCGTGCCACCCAGGACGATAAAATGCGTGATACGATGAAGGATTTCTGCGATTATTTCGCGGAAAAAACCGAGATCAAGAAACAGTAATTGGAAAAGATCATTTTTGTGTATAATGCAACATCTGGAAAGGCGAATGCTTTTCTGGATTCGTTGCATAAGATCATGAGCCCCGCTACTTACGAATGCCCTTTGTGCCAGTTAACGCACGGGCCGGTTTCAGAAAAAAGGCGGTGGAAAGAATTTCGGGAAAACCTTTCCCTGGAAACAGAATTTTTACACCGGGATGAATTTCAGAAGAGCTATGCCTCCAAGTTTGGGTATCAGTTTGAATTTCCGGTGATCCTGATGGCGCAGCCTAAAGGTCTGGAATTGCTGGTTTCAGCAGTCGAGCTGTGGAGTTTTGAAAATGTTGAGGAATTGATCCGGGTTCTAAACGAGCGAATTTAAGCGTTTTCCCGTAGTTGCTGGTTGATCGCCTCAATGTAGTCCAGGACTTCGTCTTTACCTGTTCCAGTGCTTGCTGAGGTGATGAAAAATTCTGGCATTTGCGTCCAGATTTCCAGCATTTCAGCCTGGTAGTTATGAATGTTCTTCTCTAAAACCTTTGGTTTCAGTTTGTCGGCCTTCGTGAAAATGATGCAAAACGGAACGTTGTGTTCTCCCAGCCACTGCATAAATTCCATATCGATCTTCTGGGGAGCATGCCTGGAATCGATCAGCACAAAGGCGCAGACCATTTGTGTGCGTTTTTCGAAATATGCGGTAATAAACTTCTGAAAGACCTTTTTGGTAGATTTAGAAACCTGGGCATATCCGTAGCCGGGCAAATCCACCAGGTGCCAGTTCTTGTTGATAAGGAAATGGTTGATCAATTGCGTTTTTCCGGGTTTGGCTGATGTTTTTGCCAGCGATTTCCTGTCGGTAAGCATATTGATAAGCGACGATTTTCCCACGTTACTTCTTCCGATGAAGGCATACTCGGGAAGGGCGCTGTTCGGGCATTGCTCTACCTTGGAGTTGCTTACCACAAATTCCGCCGATTTGATCTTCATATCAGTATGGTTTACAGCTGCTTTTGTTTCATCCAGGAATGCAGCACTTCGTTGAATTCGTCTGGGTGTTCCATCATGGCTGCGTGGCCACATTTATCGATCCAGATAAGATCGGAATCAGGCAACAGTCTATGAAAATCTTCTGCCACTTCTGGAGGGGTCACCGTATCATTTCTGCCCCAAATAATACAGGTAGGAGTTTGCATTTTTGGCAGGTCTTTGGCCATATTGTGACGAATGGCACTCTTTGCGATGGCCAGCGTTTTAACCAGTTTGTTTCGGTCGCTAACAGTCTCATAAACATCGTCCACAATCTCCTTGGTAGCTACTTCAGGATCGTAAAATACGGCCTGAGCCTTTTTCTTGATGAATTCGTAATCTCCGCGTCGTGGGTAACTTTCTCCCATCGCATTCTCATAAAGGCCAGAAGAACCAGTAATTACAAGGGCTTTGACCGCTTCAGGATACATTTTGGTAGCCAGTAGCGCAATATGCCCGCCCAGTGAATTTCCCAGTAAAATGGCGTTATGATATCCCTTAAAATCGAGAAATTCTTTGAGGTATTTTGCAAAAGTGCCCACACTGGTTTTGAGCAGGGACATGGAATAAAGGGGAAGCTCAGGGATCACGACCTTGTAGCCGTTATTTGGGAAGTAATCTACCACACCATCAAAATTGCTAAGCCCACCCATGAGTCCGTGTAAAATTACAATCGGAGTTCCTTCGCCTTTCTCAAGATAAGTGAATTTTCCCTCTTGCTTTAAGTGATCTTTCATTGAATGCCTTTGCGGTTAGCAATCGCAAATATAGCGATTTCGATACAAGTATAATCATTTTTGACCAACTGCAAAGAGATTTGTGCGGAGTGGGAATTTTGATCCCGAGCGCTCATTTCAATCGGTGTTCTCCACTTTTCTCCACTCTTTTTCAATTCGCTGAATAATAAGGAAATAGGGCTATTTAAAAGGTTTTCAGCAACATACAAACGCAAAACTTATCAACATTGTGGTAAAAAGTGGTAAATTGTGGTAATATTTTCAATATATTTGGCTCTATAAAGAATTTTAGTGGTAAATCTCATTGGAACATACGAATGCAAAGTTGATGCGAAGGGCCGTCTTATGGTTCCTGCTGCATTAAAAAAGCAGCTTGCTCCAATGTTGCAGGAAGGTTTCGTGATGAAGCGTTCTGTATTTCAGCCATGTTTGGAGTTGTACCCGATGAGTCAGTGGGATAAGCTGATGATGAAAATGAACGGTCTAAATCGTTTTAAGAAAAAGAACAATGACTTCATCAGGAGATTTACTGCGGGAGTAAAGACCGTGGAGGTAGATACTAACGGCCGGCTCCTCATCCCAAAAGATCTCACCGCTTTTGCGGGCATCGAGAAAGAGATCGTTCTTTCTTCTGCAATCAATATTGTGGAGATCTGGGATAAAGACAAATATGAAAACGCCATTGACGCGGCTTCCGATGATTTTGCTGAATTAGCGGAAGAGGTCATGGGCAACGACGATTTCGATGGAATATCATAATCCTGTTCTGTTAAAAGAATCGGTAGATGGTCTTAATATTCAGCCTGGAGGAGTTTACGTGGATGTCACTTTTGGTGGCGGTGGGCATTCCAGGGAGATATTAAGCCGACTGGGAGAAAAAGGAAAACTTTTCGCTTTTGACCAGGATAAAGACGCTCTTGAAAATACGATTAAAGATTCTCGCTTTACGCTGATCAATGAAAACTTCAGGTTTCTGAAGCGCTTTCTGCGATTTTATGGGGTGAAGCAGGTGGATGGGATCCTTGGTGATTTTGGGGTTTCTTCGCATCAGTTCAACGAAGCGGAAAGAGGTTTTTCAACCCGTTTTGACGCCAAGCTGGACATGAGGATGGATCAAACCAGCAAATTAAGTGCGTATGAAGTCATTAATGAGTATGATGAAACACAGCTTCGAGACCTCTTTTATGAATACGGGGAACTGAAGAATGCGCCCAAACTGGCTCGAACTATTGTCCACGAGCGAAAAGATTCGCCTATCGAAAATAGTGATAAGCTGAATGAGATTTTGAAGCCTCTGCTGTTTAAAGGAAGGGAAAACAAAATTCTGGCGCAGATCTACCAGGCGATTCGAATTGAGGTAAACCAGGAAATTGAGGTATTGAAGGAGTTTTTGCTTCAAACAGAAGAGATCCTGAAACCGGGCGGCAGGCTGAGCCTGATCTCTTATCACTCGCTGGAAGACCGGTTGGTAAAGCGATATATAAGGAGTGGGATGTTCAAGGGAGAGCCCGAGAAAGATATGTTTGGGAATATCTCTGTGCCATTTAAAAAAGTAGGGAAGTTAATCGTTCCTTCAAACGAAGAGATCAAAGAAAATAACAGGGCGCGAAGCGCCAAACTTAGAATAGCGCAAAAACTTTAGGAAGTAGATGAAAAAAGGTTTTTACAACATACTGAAGGCGAATTTTCTGATTAATGAAGATGCTGTAAAAAACTGGCGGTTCATAGTTTTTTGTACCGTACTGGCTATTATAATGATTGCCAGCTCGCATAGTGCCGAGCGAAAAGTACATGAGATCGCCAAGCTGACCAATGAGGTGAAAGAGTTAAGGAGCGAACACGTAGAAGTTCGTTCAGACCTGATGAAGCTGAAAATGGAATCTACCATCGCAGATCAAATGGCGCCGAAGGGAATTGCTCCTTCGAATACGCCACCCAATAAAATCAAGGTTTTAATTAAAGACTAAACCGAATGGCAACAACTGATAAAAGCATCCTGAACCGAATGTACTTCGTGGCCGGCTGCCTCTTCATCTTTGCGATCGCCGTTGGGTTTAAGCTGCTGAACATTCAGTTTGTGCACGGGGAGCATTATAAGGAGCTGGCAGAAGAGCGAACCATTCGTAATTTTACCATTCCTGCCAACCGTGGTAACCTCTACGATTCCAACGGAAGCCTTCTGGCAACCTCGGTTCCGAAATACGATATTCGCTTTGATGCGGTCACTGTTTCTGATAAAAACTTTGAAGAAAATATTGGTCCGCTTTCCAACGAACTTTCAAAAATGTTAGGAAAGGCACCTTCCTATTATTCCAGGAGATTGCGGGAGGCTAGAGCTCATAAGCAGCGTTACCTGCTCATCGCCAGAAACCTGGATTATTCCGAGTACATGAAAATGAAAAGCCTTCCCATGTTCAATCTGGGTGCTTATAAAGGTGGGATCATTACCGAGCAGCGAACAGTAAGAGAGCATCCGCTGGGGAAAATGGGAGAAAGAACGGTTGGTTACGAGCGCAGGGATGAAAATGGCTACTATACGCGCGTAGGTCTGGAAGGAGCTTTCAGTAGCTATTTGCGCGGAAAAGACGGTAAGCAACTGAAGCAGAAAATTGCCAAAGGACAGTGGAAGCCTATCAGTGATAATAATGAAGTAGAACCAAAAGATGGTTTCGACGTGATTTCCACCATCGATGTCAACATTCAGGATATCGCGCATCATTCTCTGTTGAGACAGCTCGAATATTTTGAAGCTGATCACGGCACCGTAGTCGTGATGGAAACCAAAACCGGAGAGATCAAAGCCATGTCTAATCTTGGTCGTACGGAAGACGGGTCTTATTACGAAAAAAGAAATTACGCGGTGTACGAAGCGCATGAGCCAGGTTCCACTTTCAAGTTGATGGCGATGGTGGCGGCACTGGAAGATAAAGTGATTGATACTTCCCAAGTCCTGGATACTGAAAACGGGGTTGTTCGCTTCTATGGTCGTGCCGTTCGTGATTCACACCACGGTGGATACGGTGAAATTTCGGCTGCCCGCGCATTCGAGGTTTCCTCGAACACTGCCTTTACGAAAATGATTACAGGAGCCTACGGAGATGACCCGTCAAGGTTTACTGATCGATTAGATAAAATGGAGCTTAACCATAAAATAGGTCTTGAGATCAAGGGTGAGGGATCCCCCCGAATTCCTCACCCACAAGACAAAAACTGGAATGGACTAAGCCTTCCATGGATGGCTTTTGGTTATGGCCTGGCAATCACGCCGCTCCAAACGCTTACTTTTTATAATGCCATCGCCAATGATGGTGAGATGGTAAAACCTCGTTTTATCAGAGAGGTAAGAGATCGCGACCGCAGTATTTTCAAACTGGAAAAAGAAGTGGTGAATCCTGCGATTTGTTCCAAAGAAACCGCGCATAAAGTGCGGGAAATGATGAAAAATGTAGTGGAGCGTGGAACCGCTTCCAATATTTATACTGAAAATTTTTCCATGGCAGGAAAAACGGGAACCTGTCAAACCGAATATTGGATCGAACCAGGTAGATATATAGCCTCCTTTGCCGGTTATTTTCCTGCGGAAGATCCAAAATATTCCTGTATCGTAGTGATCCATAAACCGAAGCGCAGCAAAGGATATTATGGAAATATCGTTGCGGCCCCGGTCTTTAAGGATATCGCCAGAAAGATCTATACCGATACCCCGGTGATGGATTCCCTGGAAACCCTGGAGATCGAGGATGAAAAGGCCGATAAAAACTACGAGCAGTATTACGCCAAGATCCAGAACGATAAGATCCTGATGCCCGATGTGACCGGGATGCCGGCCATGGACGCCGTATCGCTTCTGGAGAACCTGGGACTTAAAGTAAAGGTGCGAGGCGACGGCGTGGTAAAAAGACAGTCGGTAACGGCGGGACAGAAAATAGTAAGCAACCAACAGGTAAATCTGGATTTAAGTTGAAAGTACTCAAAGACATACTTTATAAAGTAAATATGAATACGGTTGCCGGTGATACCGGTGTGACCATCAACGAGCTGCATTTCGATTCCAGGAAGGTGAAGCTGAACGATGTGTTCGTGGCGATTCGCGGAAGTGTTTCTGATGGTCATGAGTTTATCAAGAAGGCCGAAAACCAGGGGGCGCTTGCCATTGTTTGTGAAGAAATGCCGGAGGAGCGTATTAACGGAATCACCTATATAGAGGTTGAAGATTCTAAAAAAGCGCTCGCCTATATGGCTGCCAATTATTACGACAATCCTTCGGAAAATCTGAAGCTGGTTGGGGTTACCGGAACCAACGGAAAAACCACCATTGCTACGCTGCTTTATAATCTTTTCCAAAAGGCCGGTTTCAAGGTTGGGTTGCTTTCCACCGTGAAAGTAATGGTTGGCGACGAGGAGTTCGAAGCGATTCGTACAACGCCAGATTCGCTAACCATCAATTACTACCTGAAAAAAATGAATGACGCCGGTGTGGAATTTTGCTTTATGGAAGTGAGTTCTCACGGAATAGATCAGCATCGAACCACCGGATTACGTTTTGTGGGCGGGATTTTTACCAACCTCTCTCATGATCACCTCGATTACCACAAAGATTTTGCGGAATATCGCGACGTGAAAAAGCGCTTTTTTGATGAATTGCCGGCTGCAGCCTTTGCGCTGACCAATATTGATGATAAAAATGGAGCGGTAATGCTTCAGAATACAAGGGCAAAAAAATATACCTACGCGCTGAAATCGTATGCCGATTATAAGGCGCAGATCCTGGAAAATCAGTTTACCGGACTATTACTGAAAGTAGACGATCAGGAAATCTGGTCTAAGCTGATTGGGAATTTCAATGCCTATAACGTACTGGCGATTTATGCGACTGCGCAATTACTTGGTCTTGAAACGCTCGAAATCCTTCAGATCATTAGTGAGCTGAATTCGGTAAACGGAAGGTTTCAATATACCATTTCAGAAAAAGAGAAGATTACGGCCATCGTGGATTATGCACATACACCTGATGCGCTGAAAAATGTGCTGGAAACGATTAATAGTATCCGCACAAAAAATGAAGAATTGATCACCGTGGTGGGCTGCGGAGGAGATCGCGATAAAACCAAACGTCCTAAAATGGGGCATATCGCATCGGCTTTAAGTACGAAGGTGGTCTTTACCAGCGATAACCCGAGAACTGAAGATCCTGAGCAAATCATCAAAGACGTGGAAGCCGGGGTGGAACCTCAGAATTTTAAAAAAACGATGAGTGTGACCAACCGGAAAGACGCGATCAAAGCGGCCTGCCAGCTCGCGGGCAAGAACGATATTATCCTGATCGCCGGGAAAGGCCATGAGACCTATCAGGAAGTGAACGGAAAGAAACTGGATTTTGATGATTTCAAGATCGTGAACGAACTATTAAAACAACTGGATAAATAAGATGCTGTATTACCTTTTTCAGTTTTTAGAAGATCAGTACCAGCTGCCAGGAGCTCAGTTGTTCGAATACCTGTCGTTCCGCTCGGCCATGGCCATTATTTTGTCGCTTGGAATTTCCACGATCTACGGAAAGCGGATCATCAATTATTTGAGAGCCAAGCAAATAGGGGAAAGCGTTAGGGAACTGGGCCTGGAAGGACAAAGCGAAAAAGCCGGTACTCCTACTATGGGAGGGATCATCATCATTATTTCTACATTGATCCCCGTATTACTGCTCGCTCGAATTGAAAATATTTACGTGATCCTGCTAATGGTGACCACTGTTTGGATGGGTGTGATTGGTTTTGTGGATGATTATATAAAAACCTTTAAAAAAGACAAGGAAGGTTTGAAAGGCAAATTTAAGGTCATTGGGCAAATTGGCCTGGGCCTTATCGTTGGCTGTACCATGTATTTCCATCCGCAGATCACGACAAAAGCGGTTGCTACGGAAACAGCCGCAACGGGCAATGCGATCGCCAGAACCGAAGTGGTCGATATGGGTCCTGAGGTGAAAAGTACCAAAACCACTATTCCTTTTGTGAAAAATAACGAGTTCGATTACGCGAGCCTGATCGATTGGATCAGTCCGGATTTGGTGAATTATGCCTGGCTTATTTTTATCCCAATCGTGATCTTCATCGTTACAGCAGTTTCAAACGGCGCCAATCTTACAGATGGAATCGACGGACTCGCTGCCGGGTCTTCCGCGATCATCGTTCTCACACTCGGGCTTTTTGCCTGGGTTTCCGGTAACATTATTTTTTCAGATTATCTGAATATCATGTACATCCCTCGCTCGGGAGAAATGACCATTTTCATCACCGCTTTCGCGGGAGCGCTGGTTGGATTCTTATGGTATAATACTTATCCGGCCCAGGTTTTTATGGGGGATACAGGAAGTTTGACAATAGGTGGAATTATCGCGGTTCTTGCCATTGCAACGAGAAAAGAATTGCTGATCCCGCTTTTATGCGGAATCTTTCTGATAGAAAATCTATCGGTCGTACTTCAGGTGGGCTGGTTCAAATATACCAAGAAGCGGTTTGGCGAAGGTCGCAGGATCTTCCTGATGTCACCGCTGCATCATCATTATCAGAAGAAAGGGCGGCACGAGAGTAAGATCGTGGTGAGATTCTGGATCGTGGGGATTTTCCTCGCTATCCTGACCATCGTAACCTTAAAAGTACGATAAGTTGAGCAGGAAGATCGTCATTCTTGGCGGAGGGGAAAGCGGTGTAGGTACTGCGATCCTGGCGAAAAAAGAAGGTTTTGAGGTTTTCCTTTCAGACAGGGGAAAGATCAAACAAAAATATAGAGACGTTCTTGAAAATATTGGAATTGACTGGGAGGATGAAAAACATTCCGAAGAGCGCATTTTTCAGGCTGATGTCGTGATGAAAAGTCCGGGTATTCCAGACGCTGCGCCTCTTGTTAAAGAACTTCGGAAGAAAGGGATTCAGGTAATTTCAGAAATTGAATTCGCCTCGTGGTTTACCAGTGTGCCGGTGATCGGGATTACCGGAAGCAACGGGAAGACCACTGTGACCAATCTCGTTCAGCACCTGCTGAAGGAAGGGGCGGTAAATTCAGAAATGGGCGGAAATGTCGGGAATTCTTTTGCGGAACTGGTGGCGCATACTGCACCCGACTGGTTTGTGCTGGAATTGAGCAGTTTTCAGCTGGATGGTATCGAAAAATTCTGTCCGAAAATTGCCGTTTTGACCAACATCACGCCAGATCATCTGGATCGCTATGAATACAAGCTCGAGAATTATGTCGCCTCGAAATTCAGGATTACTGAAAATCAGCAGGAAGATGATTATTTCATCTACGATGGGGACGACCCGATCATTGCAGACTGGTTGAAAGATCATCCCGTCAAAGCCAGGCAATTGCCTTTTTCACTGGAATACCAGCCGGAAGAGGGCGCATTTATAAAAGATAACGAACTAATTGTAAAAATTAATAATACCAAATTTACTATGCCAACATCTGATATTGCTCTTGAGGGCAAACACAACGCGAAGAACGCGATGGCAGCCGCTACGGTGGCGCAGCTTTTACGAATCAGGAAACAAACGATTCGGGAGAGCATGGCAAATTTTCAGGGGGTGGAACACCGTCTTGAAAAAGTGCTGAAGATTAACAATGTGATGTATGTGAACGATTCCAAGGCTACGAATGTGAATGCCACGTTTTATGCTTTGGAAAGTATGGAGACCGAGACCGTTTGGATCGTTGGAGGTGTGGATAAAGGGAATGTGTATGATGACCTGCTTCCGCTGGTAAATGAAAAGGTGAAAGCTATTATTTGCCTGGGAGTTGACAACGACAAGATCGTGAACACTTTCGGGAATATCGTGGAAACCATGGTGGAGACTACTTCTATGAATGATGCCGTACAAATCGCCTACAGGCTGGCAGATAAAGGTGATACCGTATTGCTTTCACCTGCATGCGCCAGTTTCGATCTTTTTGAGAATTACGAAGATCGCGGCAGACAGTTCAAAGAAGCCGTAAGAAATTTATAAAACAGGACGATAAGATCAATGGGTACGATTTTTTCACAATTAAAGGGGGATAAGGTTATCTGGGCAGTGGCCGGTTTGTTGGCAATATTTTCATTTTTGCCGGTTTACAGCGCCAGTAGTAACCTTGCATATCTGCATGGTGACGGAGGAACTTTTGGCTTCCTGATTGTGCATTTCTTCCATTTATTGTTGGGATTCTGCCTGTTGTTCGCTGTTCATAAAGTGCCGTATCATTACTTCCGCGGAATATCCATTTTATTGCTGCCGGTTGTGATTGCGCTTCTCATTTTTACCATTTTGCAGGGAACTACCATTGAAGGCGCTTATGCCAGCAGGTGGATCCGGATTCCGCTGTTAAACGTTTCATTTCAGTCTTCTACGCTGGCGGCCGTTGTTTTGATGGTTTACGTAGCCCGGTACCTGTCTAAAATCGTCGATCAGAAAGTCAATTTTAAAGAAACAATTATCCCGCTTTGGTTACCGGTATTTGTGGTATTAGCCTTAATTTTGCCGGCCAATTTTTCCACCACGGCCATTATTTTTTGCATGGTGCTGGTTTTGATGTTCTTAGGGGGGTATCCAATAAAATATTTAGCCGCGATCGTGGGGGCAGGGCTGCTGATGCTGTCGCTGTTTATCCTTACGGCTAAGGCATTTCCCGGGGTTTTACCTTCCAGGGTAGATACCTGGTCCAGCCGTATTGAAACCTTTTTCAGCAATGATAAAGAAACAGAGCAATATCAGGTTGAAAAAGCCAAAATTGCCATCGCGCAGGGAGGAATTACCGGCGTGGGGATTGGAAAAAGTGTTCAGCGAAATTTTCTTCCGCAGTCGTCTTCAGATTTTATCTATGCGATCATCGTGGAAGAAATGGGGCTGGTGGGCGCTTTTGCCGTGATGTTTGGGTACCTGTTGCTCTTATTCCGAATCGTTATAGTGGCTACGAAAGCAAATACGATCTTCGGAAAATTACTGGTCATGGGCGTGGGAATTCCAATGGTTTTCCAGGCACTGATCAATATGGGAGTGGCCGTAGAACTGTTCCCTGTAACGGGCCAAACCCTGCCGCTCATAAGTAGCGGGGGAACTTCGATCTGGATGACCTGTATTTCGCTGGGTCTTATCCTGAGCGTTAGTGCCAAAAGAGAAGAAGAAATTATTGAAAGTCAGAATAAAATTGAACCGGAAGAGGAAAATCCTCTTGATATCCTGAGTGAAGCCTTATGAAAAAGCCATTGAAGGTCATATTGTCTGGAGGAGGAACAGGTGGGCATATCTACCCGGCCATCGCTATTGCTGATGAGCTGAAAAAACGCCATCCGGATGCCAAATTTCTTTTCGTAGGAGCCAAAGACCGAATGGAAATGGAGAAAATTCCTCAGGCTGGATATGATATTGAGGGATTATGGATTAGCGGAATTGATCGAAAACTGAGTTTGAGAAACCTGGTTTTTCCTTTTAAGCTGATGAGCAGTTTATCCAAATCTCGCAAGATCATCAATAAATTCCAGCCGGATGTAGTAATCGGGACCGGTGGTTTTGCCAGTGGCCCCTTGCTGAGAGTGGCTATTTCAAAGGGAATTCCAACGCTTATCCAGGAACAGAATTCCATTCCGGGAATTACTAACCGGATACTCGGAAAATATGCTGATACGATCTGCGCGGCTTATGAGCAGGTAAAATCAGTATTTCCTGCTGAAAAAACGATCATCACCGGTAACCCAGTGAGGCAGGACCTTCTGAAAGTGGAACAGAACCGGGAAGAAGGTTTGAAGCATTTTCAGCTTGATCCCGCAAAAAAAACAGTGCTGGTCCTGGGCGGAAGTCTTGGAGCCAGAAGGATCAATAAACTGATCGAGATGCACCTGGCAGCTTTCAAAAATGAGCAAATACAACTGGTTTGGCAAACGGGGAAACTCTACTACGAGGAATATAAAAAATACGATTCCCAAAACATTCGGGTTTGTGAATTCCTGAACCGGATGGATCTGGCCTATGCCGCGGCAGATGTGATTATTTCCCGTGCCGGAGCCGGAAGCGTTTCAGAATTATGCATTGTAGGGAAACCGGTACTTTTTATCCCTTCCCCGAATGTGGCAGAGAATCATCAGGCGAAGAACGCGATGGCAATTGCTGACCGTGATGCGGCGCTGGTGATAACAGAAGATGAATTGAATGAACGCTTTGAGCTTTGTTTTTTTAGCCTGCTGAAAGACGAAACACGTTTAAAGCGGTTTTCAGAAAATATTAAAAAGCTCGCTTTACCGAATGCTACGACGGCGATCGCGGAGGAAGTGGAAAAATTAATAAACGAATAAGTTGATCAAACTAAACGACATACAGCATTTTTATTTCATCGGCATCGGTGGGATTGGAATGAGTGCACTGGCCCGATATTTCAGGGCCCAGGGCCTGGATGTCTCAGGTTATGATAAAACCGGCACACAGCTCACCCGCGAGCTGGAAGCTGAAGGCATTCAGATTAATTATCAGGATGAAATTGAGCAAATCCCACCTGCTTTTTTAAGAAAACCGGAAAAAAGCCTGGTGGTATATACGCCGGCCATTCCTAAAGATCATCAACAGTTTCAGCTTTTAAAAGAAAGAAAGTTTCCAATCGTTAAAAGAGCGGAACTTTTAGGCCTGCTGTCTTCGGAAAAATTCACGATGGCCGTTGCCGGGACTCATGGCAAAACTACAACTACTGCTATTTTAGGGCATTTGCTGAAGGAAACAGGAGCTCCGGTAACCGCTTTCCTTGGAGGTGTGAGTGAAGATATCCAGAGTAACCTGATCATGAAAGGGGATGAGGTTATTGTAGTGGAAGCTGATGAATTTGACCGCTCATTTCTTCATTTAAAACCCAATCTTGCTGCTATTACCTCGATGGATGCTGATCACCTGGATATTTACGGGGAAAAGGCCGAACTCGAGAAATCGTTCCGTGAATTCGCGGCAAAGGTTCCCGAAGATGGAAAGCTGTATGTGAAAAATGGGCTGCCATTGAAGGGTTACCGGATTGGTGTGGAAGACGAAAGCGAATTTTCGGCTCAAAATGTACGTATCCAAAACGGGGAATATTTATTTGACCTTCATACCCCAACGGGAACCATTGAAAATTTACAATTTAATCTACCCGGTAAACACAATTTATTGAATGCTATAACAGCCCTGGCGATGGCGATAGACTACGGCTCCCCAACCGTCGACCTTGGCAGGGCTTTGCATAGCTTCAAAGGTGTACGCCGTAGATTTAGCTATAGAATTAAAACCGGCGAACAGGTATTGATCGATGATTACGCGCATCACCCCACAGAGATTGCTGCGGTTCATCAGGCTGTTCGTGAAATGTACCCCAACAAAAAGGTTTTAGCGGTTTTTCAGCCCCACCTGTTTAGCCGTACCCGTGACTTTGCTGAAGAATTTGCCCAGAGCCTCTCGGTGTTCGATGAGGTGATGCTGATGGATATTTACCCTGCGAGGGAAATACCAATCGAAGGCATTTCTTCAGCCTGGTTGCTGGAAAAGATCGAAAATGAGAAAAAGCAGCTGGTTTCAAAAG